>NCJP01000073.1 GCA_002278985.1 Erythrobacter sp. 34-65-8 | reverse complement strand
CAAAAGAGGACCTGCCGATGGCGTTTCGCGAGTTTGACCAGCCCCAGGTGTCGCGCCGTTCCCTGCTGCGTGGAGGGCTGCTGCTGGGCGCAGGCACGGCACTGGCAGGCGTGCCGCTCGGCCGCCAGCTTATGGCGCATGGCCACGCGGCCAGCTGGCCCGCCATTCGCGCGACGGTGGAAAGCTATGTGGCGGAAGGCAAGGTCGCCAATATGCTGGCGACCATGGGCTGGGGGCAGAACGATCCCGAGGTCATCGCCAGGGGTGTGCTGACGCTGGGCCGCAATGTTCCGGCGGATCAGGACAGCCTGTATCGCATCTATTCGATGACCAAGCCGATCACCGGCATTGCCGCCATGATGCTGGTGGAGGACGACAAGCTCGCGCTCGACCAGCCGCTGGCCGAGATCCTGCCCGCCTATGCCAACATGATGGTGCAGAAGGAATACGACGGCGGCATCGGCGAGGGCGATCTTGTGCCCGCTGAGCGCCCGATCACCATCCGCCAGTTGCTGACCCACACCGCCGGGCTCGGCTACGGCATCATCCAGAAGGGGCCGATCCGGGCCGCCTATGAAGAACGCGGGCTGGTGCCGGGGCAGGTCAGCCGGGTGCCGATTCCCGGCCTCGGGCGGGCGCAGGCGGTCGGCAGCCTGGAAGCCTTTGCCAACGGTCTGGCCAAAGTCCCGCTGGTGCTCCAGCCGGGTGCGAAGTGGAGCTATTCGGTCAGCCTCGACCTGCTGGGCCGGGTGATCGAGGTCGCCTCCGGCCAGCCCTTCGATGCTTTCCTCAAGGCGCGGCTGTTCGATCCGCTGGGCATGACCAGCACCTTCTTCCGCGTGCCGGAAAGCGAACAGGGCCGCTTCACCACCAACTATGGCATCCTCAACGGAATGCCGCTGCCGATCGATCCGGCCGACAGCTCGATCTATCTCGACGAACCTTCCTTCCCGTTCGGCGGGGCCGGGCTGGTCTCCAGCCCGCGCGACTATGACCGGTTCCAGCGGATGCTGGTCGGCGGCGGCGCGCTCGAGGGCACGCGGGTCATGGCCGAGGCGACAGTCGGGCTCGCCACTTCCAACCTGCTGCCCGAAGGCGCGGAAACAGCCGGGACCTGGGTTGCGGGCGAAGGGTTCGGCGCCGGAGGCCGGGTCACCGGCACCGCCTTCGGCTGGGGCGGCGCAGCTGGCACCGCAGCGTTCGTCGACATGGCGAGCGGGCTGCGCGCGGCGCTGTTCACCCAGTACATGCCATCCGAAGCCTATCCGATCCAGCGCGGTTTCCCGGAACTGGTGATGCAGGATCTGGCGGCCATGAAGGGTGCCTGACATGGCACCCATGGCATTTGCCGGTTCGCCGATCGAGCGGGCCGACCATATCCGCTGCGATGCGGATGCGCTGGCCGGGCTGATGAACTGGAAGGCGCGGCTGCTGCGGCTCGACGGGCTGAACCCCGTGTTCGGCGATGATGGCGCTCTGGAATGGGGCACCTTGGCCGAAGCGCCGCAGGAAGCCGAGCTGGTGTTCCTCGGGCTGCTGGAGGGCAAGGCCTGCTTCGCCGCCGTGCCTGACGATGGGGCGACCGGACCGGCCTATGCCAACCCGTCGATCTGGAACGCGATGCAGTTGCTCAGCCCGGGCGACCTGGCGCTCTATGGCGGCGCGCGCAGCCTGGTTGACTGGCACGCACGGCACCGCTTCTGCGCCCGCTGCGGCGCGCCGACCGTAGTCGCCAAGGGCGGCTGGCAGCGCCATTGCGATGCCTGCGGGGCGGACCATTTCCCCCGCACTGACCCGGTCACCATCATGCTGGTCGAGCATGCCGACGGTGATCGCCTGCTGCTCGGCCGCCAGCCACGCTTTCCCCCGCGCATCTTCTCCGCCCTGGCCGGGTTCGTCGAGCCGGGGGAGACGATCGAGGAAGCGGTCGCGCGCGAGATCAAGGAAGAAGCCGGGCTGACCGTGCGCGACGTGCGCTATCTGGCCAGCCAGCCGTGGCCGTTCCCCAGCCAGCTGATGATCGGCTGTACCTCGATTGCGGTCGATGATGATATCGTCATTGACGAAACCGAGCTGGAAGAGGCGCGGTGGTTCACCCGGGCCGAACTGGAGGAGGCACGCGCGGCGGGGCCAGCCGGCAATGATACGCTGATTTTCCCGCGCAGCTTTGCCATCGCCCATCACCTGGTGACCTGGTGGCTCGACCGGTGAGCGCGCCCACCCGCCTCACCATCGACATCTGGTCCGATGTGATGTGCCCGTGGTGCGCCATCGGCTATGGCCAGCTCTCCCGGGCGCTCGACCAGCTTGAGGGCGAGATCGAGGCCGACGTGCGCTGGCACCCGTTCGAGCTCAATCCCGACATGCCCGAAACCGGCGAGGAACAGGGCGCGCACCTGGCCCGCAAGTACCGCCGCAGCGCCGAAGAGACCGACGCCGTGCGCGGGCAGATGAAGGCCATCGCCGACAGCGCCGGGGTCAATCTTGCATGGGAAGGGGAGGGCGAGGCTCCGCCTGCGATGATGTGGAACACTTTTGCCGCGCATTGCCTGCTCACCTGGGCGCTGGAGCAATATGGCCCGGCAAAGCAGACCGAGCTCAAGCTCGCGCTGTTCCGCGCCCACTTCAACCAGCGCCGCCGGATCGGCGCGCGCGACGTGTTGCTGGACGTGGCGGAAGAGGTGGGGCTTGACCGGGCCGGGGCACTCGCCGCGCTCAGCGATCCCGCCATCGGCGCACGGGTGCGGGCCGAAGAGCAGCAGGCTTGGGACATGAACGTGACCGGTGTCCCCGCGATGGTGGTGCAGGGCAAGTTCCTGATCCCCGGCGCGCAGGCGCCCGAGACCTATGTTACCGCCCTGCGGAGGGTGGCCGAGCGGGGGCTGTGAGCCAGCCGCTGCCGATCAATCTTTTCTGAACACGCACCACTGGAAAGACTGGCGATCACCCCACGGGGTCGTGTGATCAGCCCGCCATTCGTCGATCAGGTGCAGGGACGGGCCCAGTTCCCGGCCCAGCGTTTGCGCGTCGTAGCGCTGCACCGGCAGCCCGCTGCACTTTTCGGGGCCATCCAGCGCGAACGTGGCCATGACCAGCAGGCCGCCCCTGGTCAGCCCGTGTTCCAGCGCGTTCACATAGGCGGCACGCTGCGCTGGCTCAGTCAGGAAATGAAACACCGCCCGGTCATGCCACACATCATAGCTGCGGCTCGGAACCCATAAGGTGATATCCGTCACTTCCCAGTGCACGGCCCCGGCCCGATCGCCCAGCCGTGTTCGCGCCGCCTGCAGCGCTGCTTCCGAAATATCGAGGACCGTTACGTCGCGCCAGCCCCGCTCCAGCAAGGCATCCACCAGGCCGGAAATTCCGCCGCCGATATCGATCAGCGATTGGCCGGATCCGGCACCGAAGCGGGCAAGCGCATCGAGCGAGGGCCCAGGCGAATCCTGATGCCAGCTCAATCGTTCCGGCGGCCGTTCGCGGTAGACCTCGTCCCAGTGCTGTTCGCGGTCTTCTGCCATGCCCTGTCCTCTCCGGCTGCCTAGACCAGCCCCAGCTTGGCCAGTTCCTTCATCACCGATGCCGGCAGCACATCGCCTGCCGCTTCGCCTGCCCCAAGATCGCGCGGGGCGTCCTCGCCTGCAAGATAGCGCCAGCCCTGGTGGGCCCGCTTGGGGCGGGGTTCAACGCGGACCAGCTTGGGTTCGAGATCGATATGCCAGCGACCGCCGGGGGCCTCGCTGAAGCCGAGGATCGCACTGCGCGCCACCAGCGTATGGTCGAGGATCCAGTAGAGCGAGCCGCCCACCATCTCCGCGTGCCGCTTGGGCAGGTAGCGGGTGGTGAGGCGCACCTCGCGCCGCCCCTCGTACCACCCGGCCAGATCGTCCCAGGATTTCGCGCCGAACGCGATCTTCGTCATGTGCAGCGGCATCGGCTCTAATTGGGCTGCCCCAAGGGCGCCTTCAAGCCATACTGAGCCCGCCATCCACCACAAAGGCCGCGCCGGTTGCGAACTTGCTCTCGTCCGAGGCGAGATAGACGATCAGGTGGGCGATATCCTCCGGCTCGCCCATGCGGCCAATCGGCTGGGCCAGGCTGAATGCTTCGCGGGTGGCTTCCGGGTCAGGCGTTCCGGCGATCACACTTTCGACATTGGGAGTCAGGATCGTACCCGGCTGGACGCAGTTGACCCGCACCCCGTTCTTTTCACGCGCGCAGTAGAGCGCGATCGACTTGGTCAACATCGGCACCGCCGCCTTGGCGCTGTTGTAGGCGGCAAGGTCCGCATTGGCCTTGACCCCGGCGGCAGAGGAGAAGTTGATCATCGAACCCCCGCCAGACTTTGCCATCAGCGGGATGGCCGCCTTGCACCCCATGAAGATCGAATCGACATCAAAGGTGTAGCAGCGGCGGAAATCCTCCGGGCTGAGATCGGCTATCGAGCCGTAAACGGTGATCGCGGCATTGTTGACCAGCACGTCGAGCCGCCCGAACTGCGTCTCGATTTCCGCGATCACTTCGCCCCAGCGCGCCCAGTCGGTCACGTCCTGTTCGATGAAGTGGCAGCGGTTGCCCCGCTCTGCCGCGGCCGCGCGTCCGGCCTCGGCGTTGTAGTCGCTGATGATCACTGTCGCGCCTTCGGCCAGCAGCGCCTGCGCCGCCGCCTTGCCTAGGCCCATGGCCCCGCCCGTCAGCAATACGATCTTGTCCTGTACCCGGCCCATGCCCGTTTCCTTTCCCGGTGAGAGGCCGGGCTATCAGCCGGCGAGGCCGCTTGCCACTGCCAAACCTAGGAAGGCGAAGAAGCCCATCGAGTCCGTGATCATGGTCACGAACACGCTGCTGGCGACTGCCGGATCCTGCTTCAGCCGGTCGAAGATCACCGGCACCAGCACCCCGGCCAGCCCGGCAACAATGATGTTCACCACCATCGCCAGTGCAATCACCCCGCCCAGCATCGGGGTGAACAGGAACCCGGTGGCGAGCCCGATCAGCACGGCAATGGTTGCCCCGTTGAGCACGGCGACCCGCAGCTCGCGCCACAGGATGCGCCCGGTATTGGCGCGGGTCAGCTGGTTCATCGCAATGGCGCGCACCGCCACCGCCATGGTCTGGGTGCCGGCATTGCCGCCGATGCTGGCGACAATCGGCATCAGCACGGCCAGGGCCACCAGCTGCTCGATCGCCGCGCCGAAGAAGGCGATGATCGCGCTGCCGACCACGGCCGTGCCGAGATTCGCCACCAGCCAGCGGACCCGCGCGGCATAGGCTTCGCGGATCGGTTCGTTGATGTCGCCGTCGCCCGCGCCGGACAGCAGCAGCACGTCTTCGCCCGCTTCCTCGGCGATGATGTGGACAATGTCGTCCACCGTCATCTGCCCGACCAGGCGCCCTTCCTCATCGACCACTGCGGCCGAAATCAGGGCGTATTTCTGGAACATCAGCGCGACCTCTTCCTGGTCGAGACTGACCGGGATCAGGGTCTGGTCGCGCTTCATCACGTCGGCCAGCGCAATATGGCGCGGTGTGGTGAGGATCCAGGAAAGCGCGCAGGTGCCGAGCGGGTGGTGCTTGTGATCGACCACGAACACCTCGAAGAATTCATGGGCGAGGTTGTTGTGATCGCGCAGGTAGTCGATCAGGTCGCCCACCGTCATGTGTTCGGGCACGGCCACCACGTCGCGGCTCATCAGGCGCCCGGCGGTCTCTTCCGGGTAGGCGAGCGCGGTTTCGATGGCGACGCGGTCCTCGTCGTCCATTTCGGCCAGGACGGCGCGCTGGTCTTCCTTGTCGAGGTCTTCGATCAGCTGGACCGCGTCATCGGTTTCCAGCTGCTCGGCAATGGCGGCGACCGCATCGGCCGGCAGCGCCTCCATCATGCTTTCGCGGACCCAGTCGTTGAGCTCGGCAATCACGTCCGAGGTCATCAGATCGGTGATGGCGGCGGCGAGGAAGGCACGTTCCTCCCGCCCGAGCAGTTCGAGCAGGTCGGCAATGTCGGCAGCGTGGAGCGGCTCTACCAGGTCATAGACCAGCCCCTTGTCGCCTGCTTCCAGCGCATCGCGCACGGTGCGGACATAATCCGCTTTCAGCGTGTTCTCGGTATCGAGCCGGGAATCGTTGATCCGGTCGTCCGGGCGCGCGCCTTCTTCGGCCGCCGGGGCGGCGGTCATCAGTTCGTCGTCGGGATGCACCGGACTGGCCATCGCGCCGGTCTAGGCGGGCAGCGCGGAAAAGCAAGCTGGCGGCGCGGGCGGGGTGACAACGGTCACAACATGCCTATATCGGCCCCCGACTTCAAAGGAGATACCTGATGACCGGACAGACGCTTACCCTCACTCTCGATTGCGGCGACGGAAAGGGCGGCGATGTCGTCATCAAGTTGCGGCCCGACCTGGCCCCCGGCCATGTCGAGCGCATCACCGAGCTGGTCGGCGAAGGCTTCTATGACGGGGTCAAGTTCCACCGCGTGATCGACGGGTTCATGGCGCAGGGCGGTTGCCCCAACGGCACCGGCATGGGCGGCAGCAGCAAGCCCGACCTCAAGGCCGAATTCAACGCCGAACCGCACGTGCGCGGCGTGTGCTCGATGGCCCGCACCCAGGTGCCCGACAGCGCCAACAGCCAGTTCTTCATCTGCCTCGATGATGCCCGCTTCCTCGACCGCCAGTACACGGTCTGGGGCGTGGTCGAGAGCGGCATGGAACACGTCGACGCGCTGCCCAAGGGCGAGCCGCCGCGCAATCCCGGCAAGATCGTCAAGGCGACGGTAGAGTAATCATCCGCAGCTAGCCCTCTCCCCTTGCGGGAGAGGGCTTCTGTTTGCCCTGAGCTATAGCCCCGCCTGCACCAGCCAGTCGTGGAACAGCCGCACCGGCCGGTCTTCCAGCGCGGTCGGCTTGCAGACGAACCAGTAGCTGTAAGGGCTTTCCACCTTGGCGCCGTAGAGGTTGGTCAGCCGGTTGTCGTCGGCCCGGCGCAAGTGATCGTCATGCATGATCGCGATGCCCAGCCCCTCGGCTGCGGCCGCGAGCAGCAGCTGGCCGGAATCGTAGTGGTCGATCGCCGCCGGTTCGAGGTCTTCCAGGTCGAGCGCGCGTTTCCAGGCGGTGAAGCTGTCCGGCAGTTCGTTGTGGATCAGGAAGGTCTGGCGCGAGAGCCGCTCCCGGTCCGGCGCATCGCCCAACTGCTCGGCCAGCGCGCTGATCGACCGGCATGGACGTTTCGTCTGGGGCTGCGTGCCGCGGGTGGACGGCGACCCCTTCTTCTCAGCCCTGCTCAGCGACCGCGACCCGGCTGACGCCGACGTCCAGGGCCTGTGGGACATCCAGGCCGAGGGGCTGGCCCAGACCCGGCAGGCCTATCTGCGCAACACCCCCATCGTGCGCACCGAACTGACCAACAAGGACGGGGAGAGCCTGGAGATCCTCGACTTCGCCCCGCGCTATCGGCAGTTCGGGCGGGTTTACCGGCCCCTGGCCATGATCCGGCTGATCCGGCCAATCAGCGGCGCCCCACGAATCCGCATCCGCATGCGGCCCAGCGTGAATTGGGGCCAGGCCGCCGCCCGCCAGACCGCC
>NCJP01000072.1 GCA_002278985.1 Erythrobacter sp. 34-65-8 | reverse complement strand
ACCCTTGATCATCACGTACTCCTGAAATGCCCCGTGCCTGTTGCAGCACATATCAGCCCCGGCCAATCCGGTTTGCCCTTCCGGTTGCCCTTCCGGTTTGTCGGGGCCTTGTGATGCAAGGAAATAGCGGCCGCGCCCTGAATTGCGCCTTAATTGCCCGCGCAAGGCACAATGGCAGCGGAGCAGTGTGGAAAAACCGCGCCCGCCCGCTTGTTCCGGTTCGGGTGCGACCCTAGGGCCGACAAACGCCTGCAGCAAACCAGTGTGAGAATGGCGCGACCCTTGATCTCTCCTTCCATCCTTTCGGCCGACTTCGCTCGGCTGGGGGAGGAAGTGCGTGCGATCGACCTGGCCGGGGCGGACTGGATCCACGTGGACGTGATGGACGGGCATTATGTCCCCAACATCACCATCGGCCCGGCAGTGGTCAAGGCTCTGCGCCCCCACACGGACAAGCCATTTGACGTCCACCTGATGATTTCCCCCATCGATGCCTATCTCGAAGCCTTTGCCGAGGCCGGGGCAGACATCATCACTGTTCATCCCGAAGCGGGGCCGCACATCCACCGCACGCTTCAGGCCATCCGGAACCTGGGGAAGAAGGCCGGTGTGGTGCTCAATCCCGGCACACCGGTTGAATCGCTCGATTACCTGCTCGACCTGGCAGACCTCGTGCTGGTGATGAGCGTCAATCCCGGCTTCGGGGGACAGAGCTTCATCGACAGCCAGTTGCGCAAGGTCGAGGCCATTCGCCGGCGGATCGACGCCACCGGCCGGCCGATCCATCTCGAAGTGGATGGCGGCGTCAATGTCGAGACCGCGCGCCAGTGCGTCGATGCCGGGGCCGATGTGCTGGTGGCCGGATCTGCCACCTTCAAGGGTGGTCCGGGGCACTATGCCGCCAATATCGCAGCCCTGCGGGGGCAGGGATGATGAGCGAGGCCCTGACCCGCGGCGAGATCGAGGCCCGGCGGATTGCCACCGAGGAAGCGATCGCCTTGCCGCTGGGTGAAGGGCATGAAAGCCACCTGCTGGAAGCCGCGCCGCAGACGAGCAACCTGCTGGAGCCGGGCCGGGCCCTGGCGCTGGCCGATTTTGCGCCGCCTTCCCTTGGTGCAGGGGAGCGTCTGATCCGGCTGGCGTATCGCCTGGGTGTGCCCGGCTCCACCCTGACCTCCCCTTTCGCCAAGCCCGCCAAGCCGCGCCTGCTCGGCACGGTCGCCTCGCCGCTGGCCGGTGAGCGAGCCGCGGGTGTGGCCTTGCGGGCCGGCCATTTCCTTGTCCACGGGGTCAAGGCGCCGATCGCGCAGATGGATTTCTCGCCAGTGGCCCGGCTGACTCCGCCATTCGAGCGGGTCGTCCACGGTTTCGCGTGGCTGCGCGACCTCGCTGCCAGTGCGCCGCGCGAGCAATGCGTGCCCACTGCCGAGCGGGTGTTCGGGCTCTGGCTGGCCGAGAACCCGGCACCCGGCAAAGGCGCCGCATGGCACATCGAATACGCCGGACAGCGGCTGCTGGCCTGGCTGGTCCATGCTCCGCTTATCCTATCGGGCAATGACGCGCGGCTTCGCTCCAAGGCCCTGAAGGCTTTTGCCGAGACGGCCCGCTGGCTGGACAAGTCGGTGACCCGGGCGCCCGACCGGCTGGGCGAGGTAACCGGCTGGTGCGCCATCGTGGCGGCAGGGCTGCTGCTGCCCGAGGGTAAGCCGCGCCGTCTCTATGGCGAGGCCGGGCTGGTTCGCGCTCTGGGTGAACTGGTGAGCGAGGACGGCGGCGTGCTGTCGCGCAGCCCGCTCGCGCAGATGGACGTGATCGGCCTGCTGGTGGACCTTGCCGCCTGCTACCGCGCGGTTGACCGCGATCCGCCCGAAGCGCTGCAGGCCATGCTGGCCCTGATGGTGCCGCCCCTGCTCAGCCTGGTCCACAGTGACGGGGGCCTGGGCAACTGGCAGGGTTCGGGCGCAATCTCGGCGGCGCGGGTCGCGGCCATGATCGACGCCAGCGGCGTGCGGACCCGGCCGCTCAAGGACGTTCGCCAATGGGGTTACCAGCGGGTCAGCGGCGGCAAGTCGGTGCTGATCTTCGACGCCGCCCCGCCGCCGCTCGCCCGCCACGCCCGCTGGGGCTGCGCCTCTACCCTGGCGTTCGAATTCAGCGCCGACGGCCAGCGGATCGTGGTCAATTGCGGCGGCGCCGCATTGGCTGGAGGGCAGGTGCCGGTGCGGATCGAGCAGGGCCTGCGCGCGAGTGCAGCCCATTCGACGCTGGTGCTCGACAACGCCAATTCCACCGCTGTCCTGCTCGGCGGCAAGCTGGGCAGCGGGGTCAACGAGGTCGAGATTGACCGCCGCGCGCTCGATCTGGGCAATGGCGGCGCGACACGGATCGAAGGCAGCCACGATGGCTATGCCACGCGCTACAACCTGACCCATCGGCGCATCCTGATCATGCGCGACAACGGCACCGAGCTGCGCGGTGAGGATCTGCTGATCCCGTCAGGCCGCAAGGGCAAGCGCGGCAAGGTCGGCTACGCGATCCGGTTCCATATCGGGCCGGGTATTGAAATCGGGCTGTCGGAAGACCGCAAGGGTGCAGGGCTTGCCCTGCCTGACGGGTCCTACTGGCAGTTCCGCATGGCGGGCGATGCCAATGCGGCGGCGCTTGCGGTGGAGGAAAGCATGTGGGTGGACGGGCAGGGCCGCCCGCACCCGATCCAGCAACTCGTCATCGAAGGGATGGCGCCGCGCAGCGGGGGTACTTTCTCCTGGCTGCTCAAGAAGATGGGATAGTTTCACGTGGACGACGTCAAGATCGGCCGGGCACTGTTGTCAGTGTCCGACAAGACCGGATTGGTAGAGCTGGGCACTGCGCTTGCGGCTCGTGGCGTCGAACTGGTCTCGACCGGGGGCACGGCCAAGGCCTTGCGCGAAGCTGGCCTGACGGTGCTCGACATTTCCGACCTGACCGGCTTTCCGGAGATGATGGACGGGCGGGTCAAGACGCTGCACCCCAAGGTCCACGGCGGCCTGCTGGCGGTGCGCGACAATCCCGAACATGCCGCGGCCATGGCAGACCACGCGATCGGTGCGATCGATTTGGTGGTGGTCAACCTCTACCCGTTCGAGGCAACCGTGGCGCGCGGCGCGGATCGCGACGAGATCATCGAGAACATCGACATCGGCGGGCCCAGTATGGTTCGCTCGGCAGCGAAAAATCACCAATTCGTCACCATTGCGACTGACCCCGCTGACTACGCCGAACTGTTGGGCGAACTGGAAGCGAAACAGGGAGCCACCTCGCTCGCTTTCCGCCGCCGCTGTGCGGCCAAGGCCTATGCCCTGACCGCCACCTACGACAGCATGATCAGCCAGTGGTTCGCCTTCGCTGACCAGGGGCAACTGTTCCCCGACATGCTGGCGGTCAACGGCAAGGCACCGGTCGTGCTGCGCTATGGTGAAAACCCGCACCAGCAGGCCGCGCTCTACACCCCCGCCGGGCCGCATACGCGCGGGATTGCCCAGGCCGAGCAGCTTCAGGGCAAGGAACTGAGCTACAACAACTACAACGATGCCGACGCGGCGCTGGAACTCGCCGCCGAGTTTCGCGGGGCACAACCGGCAGTCGTCATCGTCAAGCACGCCAACCCCTGCGGCGTTGCCCAACGCGGCAGCCTGCTTGAGGCGTGGCACGAAGCGCTCGCGTGCGACAGCGTGTCGGCGTTCGGCGGAATCGTCTGCGTCAACACCGAGCTCGACGGCGCGACCGCCGAGGCGATCTGCGAAATCTTTACCGAAGTGGTGATCGCGCCTTCGGTCAGCGAGGAAGCCCGCGCCGCCTTTGCCAGAAAGAAGAACCTGCGCCTGCTGGTGACCGGGGACCTGCCCGATCCGCGCCGGGGCGGTCTGTCGGTCAAGCCGATCACGGGCGGACTGCTGGTCCAGACGCGCGACAACGGGGCGATTTCCGCCGCTGACCTGAAAGTGGTTACCAGACGCGCGCCGACCGAGCAGGAATTGAAGGACTGCCTGTTCGCCTGGACCGTGGCCCGCCACGTCAAGTCCAACGCGATTGTCTACGCCAACAACGGCGCAACTGCCGGCATCGGTGCCGGCCAGATGAACCGGCGGGATTCAAGCCGGATCGCCGCGATGAAGGCCGCCGAAGCCGCTGAGAAATACGGCTGGCCGCAGAGCCGCGCAGTCGGGAGCGCGGTTGCCTCTGACGCCTTCTTCCCCTTCGCCGACGGTCTGCTGGCCGCGGCCGAAGCAGGCGCGACCGCCGTGATCCAGCCCGGCGGATCAATCCGAGATGACGAGGTGATTGCGGCAGCCGACGATGCAGGTCTGGCCATGGTTTTCACCGGGATGCGCCACTTCCGGCACTGACCGGAGAAATATTCAGCCGGTGCACCGTAACCATTGGCGCACTGGCGCGAATGAACGGGTACCAACTCCGCGTTCACTTTGCCGCAAGAGCTGCCGGGTTAGGTGACTGCTGGAACAGAACAGATATGAACGGAACGCCGCATGGGTCTCCTCAAACCCGATCTCTATCGCAGCTTCGGCATCGGCTTTGCGCTTGGCGCGGTGCTGGTGGCCATGCAGATCGGGCCTTCGTTCCAGGAGCAGTTCCTGCCCAGCGCCCACGCCGAAACGGTCGAGTCATCCGCTCAGCAGCGCTGATTGCCGCCCTCGGGCTGCTGCTGGCATCGTGCCAGCCCGCCGCCCAGGCAAGCGAAAAGGCGGTCGAGGCCCCGGCGGCCAAGCGCATCGCCAAGGAAAAGCCGGGTAAGAAGGTCGCCATCTTCGCTGGTGGCTGTTTCTGGGGCGTCGAGGGGGTGTTCAGCCACGTAAAGGGCGTCAGCAGCGCGGTGTCCGGCTATCACGGTGGCAGCGCCAGAACCGCCAACTATGACATGGTATCTGCCGGCACCACCGAACATGCCGAGGCCGTGCGCATTGTCTACGATCCTGCCGTGGTCCGCTATGACGAGCTGCTGCGCATCTTCTTTTCCGTCACCGCCGACCCGACCCTGCGCAACCGTCAGGGGCCTGATGTTGGCGCACAATACCGGGCGGCGCTGGTTCCGATCGGGGCAGAGCAGCGGGCGGTGGCACAAGCCTACCTTGCACAAATGGAAGCATCGGGCGTCTGGAAAAAGCCGGTCGTAACCGGGATCGAACCCTACCGTGCCTTTCACAAGGCGGAAGACTACCACCAGGACTTCATGCTGAAGAACCCCCGGCACGGTTATATCGTGCGGTGGGATGCGCCCAAGGTCCGCGCGCTCAAGGTGCTTTACCCCGATCATTTCCGGGCAAGCTTCCAGCGGAACTGATTGGCAATCCGCCCGCGCGCCGCATATATCGGTGCCATGCACGACCATTCGCATCATGAACACCGCGGCAAGGCACTGGTCGCAGCGGCCGAAGCGGCATTGACGGGGGCCGGAGAACAGTGGACCGGCATGCGCCAGGCGGTGTTCGAGGAACTGGCCCGGCATGACCGGCCTGCCTCCGCTTATGACATCGCCGACAACCTTTCGCGCAGCCGCGGCAAGCGGGTTGCAGCCAACAGCGTATACCGCATCCTTGACCTGTTCGTGACCAACAACCTCGCGCTGAGGGTGGAGAGCGCGAACGCCTATCTCGCCAACAGCCACCCGGGCTGCGCGCATGACTGCATCTTCCTGGTCTGCGATGAATGCGGGGAAGCCACCCATATCGACCATGACGGTGTATCCCGCGCGGTTCGGGAGGTAGCCGTCTCAGCCGGTTTTGCCATTCGCCGCCCGATCATCGAAGTACGCGGCCTGTGCTCCGCCTGCGCGGGCTGAGGGCATGGCACCTGATTCCGGTTCATCGACAGCCTCACTTCGCATGTGTATGCAATGCCGATGAGCGAACGTCCGACCACCCCCACACTCGATCAGGTCCACCTGCCCGCCGATCTGCGACGGCTCCCGCGCGAGGAATTGCGCCAGCTGGCCGATGAACTTCGCGCCGAGACCATTTCAGCCGTCAGCACATCCGGCGGCCATCTCGGCTCGGGCCTTGGCGTGGTCGAGCTGACAGTCGCGATCCACTACGTATTCGATACGCCGACCGACAAGCTGGTATGGGATGTCGGCCACCAGTGCTATCCGCACAAGATCCTGACCGGGCGGCGCGACCGGATTCGCACCCTGCGCCAGGGTGGCGGCCTCTCAGGCTTCACCAAGCGTAGCGAAAGCGAATACGACCCGTTCGGCGCGGCCCACTCCTCCACCTCGATCAGCGCCGCGCTCGGCTTTGCCCTGGCGGCCAAGATGAAGGATGAGCCGGGGCGCGGAATTGCCGTGATCGGCGACGGCGCGATGAGTGCCGGCATGGCCTACGAGGCGATGAACAACGCCGAGGCTGCCGGTAACCGGCTGGTCGTCATCCTCAACGACAACGACATGTCGATTGCCCCGCCGGTGGGTGGGCTATCGTCCTACCTTGCCCGGCTCGTCTCCTCCGGCCAGTTCCTGGGCCTGCGCGAGCTTGCCAGGCGGTTTGCCCGCAAGCTGCCCCGCCCGCTCCACATCGCTGCGCGCAAGACCGATGAATTCGCCCGCGGCCTGGCCATGGGCGGCACCCTGTTCGAAGAGCTGGGGTTCTACTACGTCGGCCCGATCGACGGGCACGATCTCGACCAGCTGGTGCCGGTGCTGGAGAACGTGCGCGACGCCGCCGAGGGCCCGTGCCTGATCCATGTCGTGACCCAGAAGGGCAAGGGCTATGCCCCGGCCGAAAACAGCGCCGACAAATACCACGGCGTGGTCAAGTTCGACGTCGTCACCGGCGAACAGAAGAAGAGCGCAGGTGGCCCGCCCGCCTACCAGAACGTGTTCGGCGATACCCTCGCCAAACTGGCCGTGACTGACCCGCTGATCTGCGCCATCACTGCCGCCATGCCGAGCGGGACGGGGATTGACCGCTTCGCGAAGGCGCACCCCACGCGCGCCTTCGACGTCGGCATTGCCGAGCAGCACGGGGTGACCTTTGCTGCCGGACTCGCCGCACAGGGGATGCGCCCGTTCTGCGCGATCTATTCGACCTTCCTCCAGCGCGCCTATGACCAGGTGGTGCACGATGTGTGCATCCAGAACCTGCCCGTCCGTTTCGCGATTGACCGCGCGGGGCTGGTCGGCGCCGACGGGGCGACCCATGCCGGCAGCTTCGACGTCACCTACCTTGCCACCCTGCCCAACATGGTGGTGATGGCGGCGGCCGACGAGGCGGAGCTGGTCCACATGACCTACACCGCCGCCGAACACGACAGCGGCCCGATCGCCTTCCGCTATCCGCGCGGCAATGGCACGGGGGTGGCCCTGCCGGAGGTTCCGCAGAAACTCGAAATCGGCAAGGGCCGGGTGGTACGGGAAGGGTCCAAGGTGGCGATCCTCTCGCTCGGCACCCGTCTTGCCGAAGCGCTGAAGGCGGCCGACCAGCTCGACGCAAAGGGGCTGTCCACCACGGTCGCAGACCTGCGCTTCGTCAAGCCGCTCGATACCGGACTGATCGAGAAGCTGATGCGCACCCACGAAGTGGTGGTGACGATCGAAGAAGGCGCGATCGGCGGC
>NCJP01000071.1 GCA_002278985.1 Erythrobacter sp. 34-65-8 | reverse complement strand
CGCGCTGGCGCTGGAAAGCCGCGCCGTGCTGCGCGAGGACCTGCGGGTCTGCGTGATGTCGGCCACGCTCGACGGCGCGCGGTTTGCCCGCCTGCTGGGCGATGGGGCGGCGGTTGTCGAAAGCGAAGGCAAGGCTTTCTCGCTTGAAATCCGCTGGTTGGGCTCCGCTCCTGAGAAACGGATTGAAGACGCGATGACCGGTGCCGTTATGACTGCCTGGCGCGAAGAGGGTGGCGACATTCTCGCGTTCCTCCCCGGCGTGGGCGAAATCGAGCGCACCCGCGAGCGGCTGGTCGAGCGCTTGCCCGAGGTGCCGATCCTCCCGCTTCACGGGCAGTGCGAACCGGCGGCCCAGCGCGCGGCGATCCGGCGCGACCCGCAAGGGCGGCGGCGGATCGTGCTTGCGACGGCGATTGCCGAGACTTCGCTGACCCTCGACGGTGTCGATATCGTCATCGACAGCGGCCTTGCCCGCCATGCCGAATTCGACAAGGCTGCCGGCACCACCCATCTCGTCACCCGGCGCGCCAGCCAGGCCTCGGCCGCGCAGCGGGCGGGCCGAGCGGCGCGGCAAGGACCGGGGGTTGCTTATCGCCTGTGGGAAGAAGCGGGCCATGCCGGGCGGCCGCCGTTCGCGCCGCCGGAGATCGAGACCGCCGACCTTGCGCCGCTGGTCCTGGCGCTGGCGCGGTGGGGCACGGCCGATCCGGCCAGCCTGCCGTGGATCGACCCGCCGCCTGCGGCCTCGGTCGCAGCGGCACGGGCGCGGCTGGAAGCACTCGGCGCGCTGGACGATTCGGGGCGGATTACCGGGCGGGGGGAAGCTCTGGCCGCCATGCCGCTCGACCCGGCGCAGGCGGCGATGGTGCTTTACGGGGCGGAGCATGGGGCAGGGCGCACGGCGGCCAGGCTCGCCCTGCTGCTGCAGGAGCGTGGTCTTGGCGGGCGGGGCGAGGACCTCGCCGCGCGCCTCCAGCGCTGGGATGCCGACCGTTCCCCGCGCGCGGAGGCCAGCCGCAAGCTCGCCGCACGGTGGGATGAACTGGCAGGCAAGGCAACGCCGGCAAGGCAGGAGCCGCCTCCCGCCGTCCTTCTCGCGGCGGGTTACCCAGACAATGTGGCGCGCCGCCGCGATCCTTCGGGCGAGCACTGGCTTTCAGCGGGCGGGCGCGGGTTCGTACTCGATCCGGCCAGCCCGCTCGCGCGCGCCGGGTGGCTGGTGATCGGTGATGCCCAGGGGCAGGCCAAGGGCGCACGAATTACCGCAGCGCTGGCGCTGGAAGAGGCTGAGGTCGAGCTCTGGCTGGCACCCCGCATCGAGCGGCGCAGCGTGTTGCGCTGGACCGGTGAGCGTGTTGAAGCCCGGCTCGAACGGCGGCTCGGCGCAATCACTCTGGCTACCGGTCCTGATCCCGCGCCCGACCCGGTGGCGGTTGTGGACATGCTTGTGGACAAGGCGCTGGACAACCTGTCAGCCATTCTCCCGCGCGAGCTGGTCAATCGCGGGCGCTACGCCGGGATTGTCGGGTGGGAGGAGCCTGCGCTGCGCGCCAGTGCCGATCAGTGGTTGCGGCCCCTGCTCGCCGGTCGCCGCGATCTCGATGTGTCCAGGGGCAAGCTTGCCGACGCCCTGCTGGCCCTGCTCGACTGGGATGCGCGCCAACTGCTCGACCGGCTGGCCCCGCGCGAGTTCGCCTCGCCCGCAGGCACGCACCATGCGATCGACTATGCCGGGGATGATGCCCCTAGCGTCGAGGTCCGGGTGCAGGCGCTGTTCGGTCTGGAGCGCCACCCGATGGTGGGCGATACGCCCCTGCTCCTCAAGCTCACCAGTCCGGCTGGTCGCCCGCTCCAGTCGACCCGCGACCTGCCCGGTTTCTGGCGCGGATCGTGGGCGGATGTGAAGAAAGAGATGAAAGGGCGCTACCCCAGGCACCGCTGGCCCGATGAACCATGGGCGGAAAAGCCCAGCCTGAAGACCAAGAACGCCTTTTCACGCAGCGATTCGTGATTTAGAGCGCAGCCCATGAGCGCCCGCATTTATCAACGCCCGAAAAACGCGATGCAGTCCGGCAAGGCCCGCACCGAGGAGTGGGTGCTCGAATTCGAGCAGTCCGAAGCGCGCCGCCCCGATCCGCTGATGGGCTGGACCGGCAGCGCCGACACCCAGTCGCAGGTCGTGCTCACCTTCCCGAGCAAGGCCGAGGCGAAAGCCTATGCCGAGCGGTACGGGATTGCTGTCCGCGTCCATGCCACCCCGCCGAAGACGTTGAAGCTTCAGGCCTATGCGGACAATTTCCGCTAAAGCATCTGCGCTGGCGGGGCTGGCGCTGACACTTTCGCTGCCGACACCGGCCCTGGCGCAGGGCTGTTTCATCCCTGACGCGGAACAGATCGAGCTGCTTTGTCCCGGCATCGGCATCGGCGAGCCAAGTCTCGGAGCGATCAGGTCTGCCGAGCACCAGGCAGTCGCGGATGCGCTGGATAAGCAGGCACCTTATCCGCTCACCGAGGCTGCGTTGGATTATACAGTCTGGTCGATGCGCCTTGCCTCGGTCACCTGGCGGGGTGCCGGGTTCGAAGGGATGGAAGATTTTCCCTGGCTTAGCGGCATCTCCGAAGCACTGGAGCAGGAAGGCTGGACCCTGATCCATGCCGGTGAAAGGTTGTTTCCCACCGCTGAATACCGCAAGACTTTTGCGACTGGCGACGGAGCGCGCGAGTTCGCGGTTGTGCTGTCCAGTTCCGGCAACTTTGAGCTGACCTGCGGGGACGCTGCGTTGATGGAGCTGTCTGAAGCCGAAGCGGAAGGGCGGCTGGCGGAAGGCTCGCCCCGGCCGGTCCCGCCATCCGCCAACTGGCAGGAGCAGGCGGACACCTGGCTGGCCCGCTTCGATTGCGGGGATCCCGCGCTGGTGGCCGGGTTTGCCGGGCTGACCGAACTTGGCCGGACTGCCGATGTCGTGACGGAGCGCATTGGCCACCCGCCCGATCTGTCAGCCGAAGCCGATTACCAGAACCAGCTGGCAACCTGGCTCAAGTGGAAGATCCAGGTGTCCGGCAAAGTGTCGGTGGAACAAGGCCGGGCGATCGAGGACCGCGCTTCTGCAGATCCGGGCGCTCAGGCGCACGATGATTTGGCCGCCCTTGTGATTGCCGTCGGATCGCTGGCCGAAGCGGAAGAAGGCGGGGATGGTGCGGCGCGCTGCACCGCTGCCCGCAGCCTGTTTACACAGATGCGCAAGTTCGGCGAGCACGAGGCTGCCCGCACTGCCCGCGCCAATCAGGTACGGATGGCCGAAGCCCGCAAGCTGGGCATCGCGGTTGATTGAAACACCTTCCCGGTGCGCTAAGCTGGCGCGCAGGGAGATCGACCATGAGCGAAGCCAGGACACAGATTACAGATGTCGATCCGGCGGCCTTCATCGCAGCGGTGGAGCCGGACCGCCGGCGCTCAGAAGCACTTGTGCTCGATGCCCTGTTCCGGCGGGTAACCGGCGAAGCTCCGAAAATGTGGGGGCCGAGCATGATCGGCTATGGCGAATACCGCACCACCTATGCCAGCGGGCGCGACGTGCACTGGATGCGGATCGGGTTCAGCCCGCGCAAGGCCCGGCTCTCGCTTTACCTGATGGGCGGTTATTGCGACGCGTTGACCGGCAAGCACCGCGACGAATTGCTCGCCCGGCTGGGCAAGCATTCGACCGGGGCGAGCTGCCTCTATGTAAACAAGCTGGCCGATATCGACTTGGCTGTGCTGGAGGAGATTGCCGCCGCCGACTGGGCGACGATGGCACGGCTCTATCCCTAAATCCCCGCATACCACTGGTAGCCGGAGCGGTCTTCCCAATAGCCGCCTTTGCCGTCACCGATCCCGTCGAGGCTGGCGACCGCTTCGATCGCGGTGACATATTTGGCGTGCTTGTAGCCGAGCTGGCGTTCGATCCGCATCCGCAAGGGCGCGCCGTTCTTTTCCGGCAGCGGCTGGCCGTTCAATGCGTGGGCGACGATTGTTTGCGGGTGCCAGGCATCGACCAGGTCGACGCTCTCGTAATAGTCGCGGTTCGCCAGCCGGTCAGCGCAGCGGAACACGATGAACTGCGCGTCCTCGCGCAACCTGGCCATTTCGAGCAGGGTCGAAAGCTGCGGCCCGGTCCATTCGCCGATCGCGCTCCAGCCTTCCACGCAATCGTGCCGCGTCACCTGGGTGCGCTGGGGCAGGGCGCGCAGATCATCGAGCGAGAGGCTGAGCGGGCTTTCGACCAGCCCGCGCACTTCCAGCCGCCAGTCGGGGAAACCGCGGGCGAGCTGCGCGCGGTAGAAATCGCTGCTTACCGTAAGCGAACCATTGCCACGGAAGTATGGCGAGATCGCCGCGCGCGGGTATTCCGGGGCCAGCGCCTCGCGATTGGCCAGCAGGCGGTGCGCCTTGCGGTGCCAGCCTTCCGCCAGATCGAACAGCGACTGCGCCGTTCCGGTGTCGGCCACTTTGGCGCATCCGCCCGCGAAAAGTGCGCCAAGGCCGGCGAGGACGTTGCGGCGTCTCATCGGCTGCCCCCCGTCACCATGTCGTGCAGCAGGGCCAGCGGCCGGTTGAGCAGGACCAGCACCACGTGGACGACGAGGAACGCGATCAGTGCCCAGGCGAACAGGAAGTGCAGGCTGCGCGCGCTCTGTCGCCCGCCCAGCGCATCGACCAGCCACGGCATGGCCGGTTCGATCCCCGGGCTGATCGCCATGCCGGTGAACACCATCATCGGCAGCATCACCCCCAGCACCAGCCCGTAAGCCAGCCGCTGGAGGAAGTTGTAGCCGCCGCCGGGATGGTCGAAATCGAGCCGCAGGTGGGCCCTGACCTCACGCCAGACTGCCGCCGGGGACCATTCGTCGCGCCGGGTGCGCAGGCGCCGCCAGAAGTGCCGGTTGCCGAGCATGGCGAGCCAGACGAACAGCAGCCCGAGTGCGAAGGGCCAGGCCATCAGGATGTGCCAGTCACGCGCTTCGGCCAGGTTGTAGTTCGCGGGGATCGTCATCCAGCCGGGAAAGCGCGGGACCGCCAGCCAGGCCTGCTCCGGCGCGAAGCCCCAGTCACCCCAGTAGAGATAGCGGTGCGCGTTGGAGATGGTCAGCCCGCTCATGAACAGCACGACCAGGCAGGGCAGGTTGACCCAGTGCCAGACCCGCGTCGAAAGCGGGTGGCGCTTCATTCCATGTGCTCGCGGGCGAGATAGATCACGTCGCGTGGCTGGCGCATCAGGTGCTGGCCGCTGTCGATGAACAGGGTCTCACCGCTGGCGAGATGACCTTGCGCCAGGAACAGGCAGGCATCGGCGATTTCGTCGGCGCCGGTCTTGCGCTGCAGCAGATTGAGCCGGTGAGATATTTCCACCTCTTCTTCGGTCTGATCATGGCTGGCGAGGATCGCGCCGGGGGCGAGGCCATATATCCGGTCCTCCGGCCAACCGGCCCCCATGGCGAGCATGGGCAGGGCCCCGGCGACGGCATGTTTGCTGAGGGTATAACTGAAGAAATCCGGGTTGGTGTTCTCCAGCTTCTGGTCGGTGAACTGGATTACCGTGCGCCCCTGTTTCGACCGGGCGAGCCGGAGGAACGTCTGCGCCATGCGCACCGGCGTTTTGGCGTTGATGGCCATCGACCGGTCATAGGTGTTCGAGTCGAGCGCGGTTACATCGTCCGGGCGGAAAATTGCCGCGCAGTTGACCAGCACTCGCCAGTCATTGAGCCGCAGCGCCAGCCGCTCGACCATTTGCGAGGATGCCAGGCTGTCGGCCAGATCGCAGTGGATCGCTTCGGCGCTCGGCAGGCTGGCAGCCAATGCCTCGGCCTCGCGGGCGGAATTGCCGTAGTGAAGCACGACGTGCCAGCCGGATTCGCCAAACGCCCGGGCCACGGTTGCGCCAAGGCGTCGCGCGGCGCCGGTGATGAGGACGGAGGGGCGAGGCATCCCCGCCTTGGAGCATAACCCGGCGGCGTTGGAAAGCCCGCGCCGCCGGCGTCATGCAATTGTTGGGTAGTGGGCGCAGCCTTAGCGGCAGCGCAGGCTGCCCCGGTCGATCTCGCGGCCAAGCAGGCCGCCGACGACTCCGCCCAGAACGGCGCCAAGGGTCTTGTCTCCGCGCCCGGCCAGCTCATGCCCGGCCAGTGCGCCCACGCCCGCGCCGATCACCAGGCCGGCGGTGCCGTTGTCGCGGCGGCAATAATAGCGCCCGTCGTCACCGCGCCAGATGCGCGAGTTGCGGGTGATCCGGCGCGGTTCGACATAATAGCCGCGCGAGTCATAGGCGCGGTCCTTCGCGCGCTTGCCGTGGGCCGGTGCCCACGGCGGGGGATCAGCCATGGCCGGGGCGGTGGGAACGGCCAGGGCCGCAGCCGCAATTGCCAGAAATGCTTTCTTCATCGCAGGTCTCCTCAACGTGTGTTGCGGGTCTAACCAACGAACTGTGCCGCAGGTCCACAACGCCTGATGAACGGACGGCGTGCCGTCGGCCGGGCGGGACCAGCTGTGGCCCTGGCGGGACGGATTGCTAAAGCGCGGCCGCTTTCTCGCGGGCGGCTTCGCGCCAGCTGGGCGAGAGAACGTCACTCCGGGACATCGCCGCAAGGCGCGAGGCTGTGGTGCCTGCCTTGGGGTTGGCGATCTCGGCAAACACTTCGGCAACTGTCCACGGGGTGCACCCGGTTTCGATCCGCTCAAGGCTGTCTCCCGCCTGCGCCATGCCCTGTTCGATCACGCGAAAATACCAGCCGCAGCGGGCGGTCCGGATGATCGTACGGACCATGCCCCTGCAGCCGAAGCGGTGCTCGATCTTCCAGCATGGCAGGCGTGGCTGGCTCACTTCCAGCAGAGCAGTGCCAAGCCGGAAACGATCGCCCAGCATCACCTCGGTTTCGGTTATCGTGTCAACGGCCAGGTTGCTGCCGAACGCGCCGGGTTCGGCCAGCAGTTCGTGCCCGCCCAGTTCGGTTTCCCAGAAGGCATGGTGGGCAAGCGGGTAGAGATGCACGGCCATATGCGGCCCGCCATGGTGCTTGCGGTCAGCCTGTGCATCGCCAAGGATGCCTTCCGGCCCGAAAGTCACCGGACCATCGACCGGTTGCTTGGCGAACGCGCTCTGTTCTTCGCCGCGGAAGGGGCGCGGCTGGCCGATGCAGATCGCGCTGACGAGCGGGTTCACCCGGCTGCTGCTTCTGCCGCCTCGCGGTCGCGTTCGGCGCGGCTCTTCTTTTCCGCCGTGGTCTTGAGCTGGCCGCAGGCAGCATCGATATCGCGCCCGCGCGGGGTGCGGACCGGCGCGCTGATCCCGCCCTCGAAGACAATATCCGAAAAGCGCCGGATCCGTTCCGGCGTCGAACATTCATAGGCGGAACCGGGCCAGGGGTTGAACGGGATCAGGTTCACTTTGGCAGGCAGGTCGTACTCCCGGATCAGGCGTACCAGTTCATGCGCGTGCGCATCGCTGTCATTCTTGTCCTTGAGCATGACATACTCGAAGGTGATCCGCCGCGCATTGCTGGCGCCTGGGTAGGCGGCGCAGGCTCCGAGCAGTTCCTCGATGCCGTACTTGCGGTTGATCGGCACGATCTCGTCGCG
>NCJP01000302.1 GCA_002278985.1 Erythrobacter sp. 34-65-8 | reverse complement strand
GTGTTCATGCATCGAGGCGCGGGCGCCTATATCTGCGGCGAAGAGACCGCGATGATAGAAAGCCTCGAAGGCAAGAAGGGCCAGCCGCGCCTCAAGCCGCCGTTCCCGGCCGGCGCTGGCCTCTATGGCTGCCCGACCACGGTCAACAACGTCGAGAGCATCGCGGTCGTCCCCACGATCCTGCGGCGGGGCGCGACCTGGTTCTCCAGCTTCGGGCGGGAGAACAACAAGGGCACCAAGCTGTTCCAGATCAGCGGGCATGTGAACAAGCCCTGCGTGGTCGAGGAAGCGATGAGCATCCCGTTCCGCGAACTGATCGAGAAGCATTGTGGCGGCATTACCGGCGGGTGGGACAACCTGCTGGCGGTGATCCCCGGCGGGTCCTCCGTGCCTCTGGTTCCGGCGGCGCAGATCATGGACGCCCCGATGGACTTCGACGGGCTGAAGGATGTCGGCTCCGGGCTTGGTACAGCGGCAGTGATCGTGATGGACAAGTCGACCGACATCGTCCGCGCGATTTCGCGGCTCAGCTACTTCTACAAGCACGAAAGCTGCGGCCAATGCACCCCCTGCCGTGAAGGCACGGGCTGGATGTGGCGCATGATGGAGCGCCTGCGTACCGGCGACGCGGCGATCGAGGAAATCGACATGCTGCAGCAGGTTACCAAGCAGGTCGAAGGCCACACCATCTGTGCGCTGGGCGATGCGGCGGCGTGGCCGATCCAGGGCCTGATCCGTCACTTCCGGCCTGAGCTTGAGCGGCGCATTCACGAGCATAACGCGCAGTTTACGCCCGAATTCGGGGAGGCGGCAGAATGATCCTCGCGTCTCTCCTGCTGGCCTTGCAGGCGGCGCCGGCGGCGCAGCAGCAGCCCGAGCCGTTTCCAGCCCCGTGGCCCGACCCCGAGCGGGAAATGGGTCGCGGCGATGCGCCGGTGGTGCCCGAGGACGAGCAAAAGGCGCGACGCACCATGGCCAGTTTTGCCGAATGCGTGGTCGCTGCCAGTCCGGCCAAGGTCTCCGATGTGCTGGTGCGAGATTTCCGCACGACCGAGTACCGCAATGGTCTGCGCAACCTGTCGCGTGACAACGAAGGCTGTGCCCGCAAGGTCGGCCTGTCCGGACGGATGCGGATGGGCAACCTGTCGTTTGCGGGCGCGCTGGCCGAAGAAATGCTGGAGCAGGACCAGGAGCCGCTGCTGAAGCGGCTGTCCATGGCCGCGCTCGGCCCTGCTGCAGCCAGCTATTCGTGGACTGACGGTGTGGCCATGTGCATGGCCCGCGGTGCGCCGCACATGGTGGCTGCTGCCCTCACGACCGAAGTCGCCAGCAAGGAAGAACGCAAAGCGCTGGCCGAGCTCCAGCCAGTTGCGGACATTTGCTCGGGCGAGAAGGGCAAGCTGGAAGCGTCCGCGCTCGGCCTGCGCTCGATGCTGGCAACCGCCTCCTATCGCCTGCTTGCCGCCCAGAAGGTGGAAAACGATGCCTAAGGTTACTGTCGACGGCCAGGAAATCGAGGTCCCCAACGGGGCCACTGTCCTGCAGGCCTGCGAGCTGGCGGGGAAGGAAATCCCTCGCTTTTGCTACCACGAACGGCTGAGCATTGCCGGCAACTGCCGCATGTGCCTGGTCGAGGTAAAGCCCGGGCCGCCCAAGCCGCAGGCGAGCTGTGCGCTGCCCGCCACCGAGGGACATGAATTCCGCACCGACACGCCGATGTTGAAGGCCGCGCGCGAAGGGGTGATGGAGTT
>NCJP01000301.1 GCA_002278985.1 Erythrobacter sp. 34-65-8 | reverse complement strand
CTCGACCGCCGAGGCCATGCTCAACCGGCGCCTCGCAGACCTCTCCGACGAGGAGCGAGAAACGCTCGATATAGATCTGTCCCCGCGTGAATACGTCATCGACTATCTTTCCAAGAGCTTCCCGGTACGATTGATGCAGGTCTTTGCTGACGAAGATGGCAATCTTCGCTCCGAGGCGATGAGCGACGGGGAGGGCAATCCCGTTTTCTGCCCGCGCGCCTTGGCCGCGCGCGATGCGCTGATCGAGCAGCTCTGCGCGCTGCCGCCCATCGCCACTGCGCTCGATGCGATTATCGAACATTTCGGAACCGACGCCGTGGCCGAAGTCACGGGCCGGACCCGCAGGCTTGTCCTGGGCCGCGATGGTGAGCAGCGCCTCGAACGGCGTAGCCCCAGCGCCAATGTCGCCGAAGCCCAAAGCTTCCTGGAAGGCACCAAGCGCATCCTGGTCTTCTCGGACGCAGGCGGCACGGGTCGATCCTACCATGCCGACCTCGGCTGCCGGAACCAGCAGCGCCGGGTTCATTTCCTGCTCGAGCCGGGCTGGCGCGCCGATAACGCGATCCAGGGTCTCGGTCGTACCAACCGCACCAACCAGGCCTCGGCCCCGCTGTTCCGCCCGGTCACCACAGATGTAAAGGGCGAGCGCCGGTTCATCTCGACTATTGCGCGAAGGCTCGACGCATTGGGCGCGCTGACGCGCGGCCAGCGCCAGACCGGCGGACAGAACCTGTTCGACCCGGCCGACAATCTCGAAAGCGACTATGCGCGCGATGCGCTCAGCCGCTGGTTCCAGCTGCTCTATGACGGCAAGCTCGAAGCCACGAGCTTCGGCCACTTCGTCGAGCGAACGGGCCTCCGGCTCGAAAACCCCGATGGCGGGCTGACCGGCAATCTCCCCACGATCCAGCGCTGGCTCAATCGAATTCTCGCGCTACCGATCGCGCTTCAGAACGCGATCTTCGACGAATATCTCGGCCTCGTCGAAGCGAGGATTGAAGCCGCGCGCGAGGCTGGAACGCTCGACCAGGGACTGGAAACCGTGAGGGTCGATCGTTTTACGGTCCTGGCAGATGAACTCCTGCGCACCGACCCCGAGACCGGTGCCGAGACCCGGCTCGTCTCGCTCGAAGTGTCGAGGCACCTTAGGCCTCTGCGATTGCAGCACCTGGTGCGGATGCACGAGATCGGCGGCCCGCACGCGATCCCGATGCACAATGCGCGCTCGGGCAAAGTCGCGCTGTCGGTTCCTGCCCGGCGCCTCATCGCTGACGACGGGGCCGTGATCGAACGTCGGCGCCTTCTGCGACCGCTCAAGTCCGCGAACTGGACGCTTGACGCACTCGCTGAGAGCCACTGGGAGGAAATTGGCGACTCTGCGTTCACTAGCGCCTGGCGGGCCGAGGAAGAGGAGGCGGCCAAGTCACCGGTAACTGAGCGAGTCCATTTCGCTACCGGACTTCTGCTTCCGGTCTGGAAGCGCCTCCCAGGCGATCATGTTCGGGTCACCCGACTCGTTGCCGAAGATGGTCAGTCGATCATCGGTCGCGAAGTGCTCGATATCGATCTCGCTGCGATCGCCGATACCTTTGGTCTTTCCGGGGTTACCGGACCATCGGCAGAACAGATCGGCGCACTTGTGATTGCCAGCGGCAAACCGCTGGGCCTTGCTAGCCATGATCCACTCACCGTGACACGCTCGCTGGTCGGCGGCGAACAGCGCCTCGAACTGATCGGCTTCTCCCCCGATCGGCTCGACTGG
>NCJP01000070.1 GCA_002278985.1 Erythrobacter sp. 34-65-8 | reverse complement strand
TGCGCAGGTATCCATGTCAACATGCCGCTTGGCCGCCCGACCCCGGAAGATATGCAGAGCAATGACCCGGCCGTGCTGTCGGCCTTGCAGCGGCTCGGTCATTATCAGGAATGGGATTCCGGCTACTCCAAGCAGCAGGGCACCCGGCCGCAGACGATCGGCTATTCGCTGGTCGATTCACCGGTCGGGCTGGCCGGCTGGATCCTCGAGAAAATCCATGCCTGGACCGACAACGACGGCTCGCCGTTCGATGCCCTGTCCAAGGACCAGATCTGCGACAACCTGATGCTTTACTGGCTGCCTGCCACCGGCGCCTCGGCAGCGCGGCTTTACTGGGAGAGCTTCAGCAAGGTTGGCGAAGGGGTGGTGCAGCTTCCTGCCGGGGCGAGCGCGTTTCCCCGGGAAGTCATCCCCGCCCCGCGCGCGTGGGCGGAGCGGGGGATGCCCAATCTCGTCTACTGGAACGACCTCGACAAGGGCGGGCACTTCGCCGCTTGGGAGCAACCCGAAGTGTTCGCAGCTGAACTTCGGGCGTGCTTCGGCAAAATGCTATGAGCCTCTCCCCGGATGGGGAGAGGCCAGATGCAGCTCAGTTCTTCGACTTGTCGACCAGCGCGTTCTTGCCGATCCACGGCATCATCGCGCGCAGCTTGGCCCCGGTCTGTTCGATCGGGTGGGCTTCGGCAGCCTTGCGCGCGGCCTTCAGCTCGGGCTGGCCAGCGCGGTTGTCGAGCACGAAGTTCTTCACGAACCGGCCTGACTGGATGTCGGCCAGCACGCGCTTCATTTCCGCCTTGGTCTCGTCCGTGATGATCCGCGGGCCGGTGGTGATGTCGCCATATTCGGCGGTGTTGCTGATCGAGTAGCGCATGTTGGCGATGCCGCCTTCGTAGAGCAGGTCGACGATCAGCTTGGTTTCGTGAAGACACTCGAAATAGGCCATTTCCGGCGCGTAACCGGCCTCGACCAGGGTTTCGAACCCGGCCTGGATCAGGTGGGTGATCCCTCCGCACAGCACGGCCTGCTCACCGAACAGGTCAGTCTCGCACTCTTCCTTGAAGTTGGTCTCGATCACGCCCGAGCGGCCGCCGCCGACGCCGCTGGCATAGGCCAGCGCCACGTCATGCGCGTTGCCGGTCGCATCTTGGTGGATCGCGATCAGGCAGGGCACGCCGCCGCCCTTCTGGTATTCGCTGCGGACGGTGTGGCCCGGACCCTTGGGCGCAATCATGATGACGTCGATATCGGCGGGCGGTTCGATCAGGCCGAAGTGGACGTTGAGCCCGTGGGCAAAGGCAAGCGCGGCGCCCGGCTTCATGTTGCCCTTAAGGTCGTTTTCCCAGATTGCCGCCTGATGCTCGTCCGGCGCGAGGATCATCAGGACGTCTGCCCATTCGGCGGCGGCCTTGTTGCTCAGGACCTTGAATCCGGCGGCTTCGGCCTTCTTCGCGGTGGCCGAACCTTCGCGCAGCGCGATGGCGACATTGGCCACGCCGCTGTCACGCAGGTTCTGCGCATGGGCATGGCCCTGGCTGCCATAGCCGAGGATGGCGATGTTCTTGCCGGTGATCAGGTTCAGGTCGGCATCGGCGTCGTAGTAAACTTTCATTTCGGCTCCCCGTCGCCCCTGCGAAGACAGGGGCCCAGATACGTTCGCGCGTTCGCGAGTGGTTGGATAGGCTCCTGCCTGCGCAGGAGCGACGATAAAATTCTATGGTCGGCTCAAGCCCCCTGCGCCCCCCGCATCATTCCGACAATCCCGGTGCGGCCCACCTCGACCAGCCCCAACTGCCGCATCAGGGCGATGAAGCTGTCGAGCTTGTCCGGCGGTCCGGTGATTTCGAAGATGAAGCTTTCGGTGGTGGTGTCGACCGGTCGGGCGCGGAAGATGTCTGCCAGCCGCAGCGCCTCGACCCGCTTTTCGCCTGTGCCGGCAACCTTGACCAGCGCCAGTTCGCGCTCGACGTGCGGGCCTTCCTCGGTCAGGTCCACCACCTTGTGCACCGGCACCAGTCGTTCGAGCTGGGCCTGGATCTGGTCGATCACCGCCGGCGGCCCGTTGGTGACGATGGTGATCCGGCTGACCGCGTGGTCATCGGAAATATCGGCCACGGTCAGACTGTCGATGTTGTAGCCGCGCGCGGTGAACAGCCCGGCGATCTTGGCCAGGATACCCGCCTCGTTATCGACCGTGATGGCGAGCACGTGGCGCTCGGCACTCTGTTGCTTGATTTTCATTAGACCAGAGCCCCTACACCAAAGCCTTCGCTTCGTCGTCCATCGTCCCTTCGACATGGTCGCCATAGAGCAGCATGTCGGTGTGGGCCGCGCCGCTGGGGATCATCGGGAAGCAGTTGGCGCTTTTCGAGACCATGCAATCGACCATTACCGGGCCATCGTGCGCCAGCATCGCCTCGATCCCGGCATCGAGCTGGCTCTCGTCCTCGATCCGGATGCCCTTCCAGCCATAGGCTTCGGCCAGCTTGACGAAATCGGGCAGGCTGTCGCTGTAGGAATTGGAATAACGGCTCTCATAGGTCAGTTCCTGCCATTGGCGGACCATGCCCATGTATTCGTTGTTGAGGATGAAGACCTTGACCGGCAGGCGATACTGGCTGGCGGTGCCGAGTTCCTGGATGTTCATCTGGATGCTCGCTTCACCCGCAATGTCGATCACCAGCCGCCCCGGATTGCCGAGCTGCGCGCCGATTGCGGCGGGCAGGCCATAGCCCATGGTGCCAAGCCCGCCGCTGGTGAGCCAGCGGTTGGGGCCGAAGAATCCGAAATACTGCGCCGCCCACATCTGGTGCTGGCCGACTTCGGTGGTGATGACCGGATCAGCCGCGCGGGTGAGCGCGAACAGGCGCTCGACCGCCTTTTGCGGCATCAATTCACCTTTGCGGTCAGGATAGGCGAGGCTTTCGCGGGCCCGCCATCCTGCGACGCGCGCTTTCCATTCGCCCAGGTCCTGCGCCTTGCGGCCACCCCACGCGGCGATCAGCTGCTCCAGCACCGTGGCGCAGTCGCCCACGATCGGAACGTCGACCGCCACCGTCTTGTTGATCGAAGACCGGTCAATATCGATGTGTATCTTCTTCGAATCCGGGCTGAATGCGTCGAGCCTTCCAGTGACCCGGTCATCGAAGCGCGCGCCGACGCACAGCATAACGTCGCACCGGTTCATCGCCATGTTCGCTTCAAAGGTCCCGTGCATGCCCAGCATCCCGAGCCAGTCGGGATGGTCGGCCGGGAACGCGCCAAGGCCCATCAAGGTGGAGGTCACCGGCGCGCCGGTCAGCGCCTGCAACTTGCGCAGCAGCTCGCTCGCGCGCGGGCCGGAATTGATCACGCCGCCGCCAGTGTACAGGATTGGCCGCTCCGCACGGGCGAGCAGTTCGATCGCTTCAGCAATGCGCGCCTCTGCACCCGCCATCTGCGGCTGATAGCGTGCGGTGGCCGGCACGACCTTGCCGCGGCCAGAGGCGGCCATCGCAATCTGCACATCCTTGGGAATGTCGATCAGCACCGGGCCGGGGCGGCCGGTGGTGGCGATGCGAAACGCCTCTTCAATCACGGACTGCAGTTCGTCCGGATCTTTGACCAGATAGTTGTGCTTGGTGCAGTGGCGCGTGATTCCGATCGTATCGGCTTCCTGGAACGCATCGGTCCCGATCAGCGCAGTCGGCACCTGGCCGGTGATGACCACCATCGGGATCGAGTCCATGAAGGCGTCGGCGATGCCGGTCACCGCATTGGTCGCGCCCGGGCCAGAGGTGACGAGGACGACGCCCGGCTTGCCAGTGGAGCGGGCATAGCCTTCGGCGGCATGGGCTGCACCTGCTTCGTGCCGGACGAGGATGTGGCGGATGCGCTGATCAGAGAACAGCTCGTCATAGATCGGCAGCACTGCCCCGCCGGGATAGCCGAACACGAACTCCACGCCTTGCGCTGCCAGGCAATCGACCAGCAGCGCCGCTCCGCATCTTTCCTGTCGCTGCTCTCCAGCCGACATTGCAACCTCCACATAAACATAACCCGGCGCGAGGCCGCACCGGGTAGGTGGGTGCCTCTAGGAGACGAAAAATATCCTGTCAACGTCTAAAAATGAAATAATGATGCGAAATACCGCTCAACCGAATCATTTTGTAACTCGATGCGGGGCCATTCCCGGGGCGGCTGGTTGCGGAACCAGGTGTACTGCCGTTTGGCATACTGACGGGTGGCAAGCTGTCCAGCAGCCAAGGCTTGCTCCGGCGAAACCTCGCCTTTCAGCAGCGCCGAGATTTCGGGAACGCCAATGGCGCGCATGACGGGCAGCGCGGGATCAAGTGCTCGCGCCAGCAGGGTCTCCACTTCCGCCAACGCGCCTTGTTCGAGCATCTGTGCAAACCGCCGGTCGCACCGTGCGAACAGCCATTCTCGCGGGGGCAGGAGAACGAGCGGGTGGAGCGCGATCTGGCTGGCGATCCCGCCCTCAAGCCGGTCCTGCCATTCACCGAGCGGCCGCCCGGTGGAGCGGACCACCTCCAGCGCCCGGGCGATTCGCTGACTGTCAGCCGGGGCGAGCCGCTCAGCGCGTTCGGGATCTTCTGTCTGAAGTGCCGCATAGGCCTGCTCGACCGGTAGGGCACGAACGGCGGTGCGCACTTCCGGCTCGATTGCCGGGATTGGCGCGATCCCGTCCAGCAGGGTGCGCAGGTAAAGCCCGGTCCCGCCGACCAGCACTGGCACGGCACCCTCGGTATGGAGAACCCCAATCTCGCGCTTCGCCGCTGCGGCCCAGTCTGCGGCGGAACAGGCGCTGGCCCCATCCCATGCACCGAACAGGCGATGTTCGATGCCGCCCATTTCCTCCGGCGTGGGCCGCGCGCTCAGCACGGCAAGGTCAGCATAAACCTGTGCGCTGTCGGCGTTGAGGATCACCGCTCGCCGGCCGGCCTGCTCCAGCCGCTGAGCCAGCGCGACCGCCAATGCGCTCTTGCCGCTGGCGGTCGGCCCTGCGATGAGCGCGACCGGATTTCGCTCAGGAGAACAGGCAGTGCTCATCGCCCGGCTGATAGCAGACCCGGCCACACTTGAAACGCGCCTCGACGCGGCAATTGCTGCGCTGGAGGAAAATGGCCTGCGGGTGGCCTCGGCCGCGCTGCTCGAACGGGTTGAAGGCGTGGTCGAACTGACTTTGCCGGAAGGCGATCCTGCGGCGCTGCTGGCGGTGCTGGACAGCCATTTCGATTCCGCCGATATGCTTGCCGCGCAGGATCTGATTACCCTGCCGCGCCTGTTCGTCTCCGACATGGATTCGACCATGATCGGGCAGGAATGCATCGACGAGTTGGCCGATTATGCCGGGCTGAAGGATCAGATCGCCGGAATCACCGAGCGCGCCATGCAGGGGGAGCTCGATTTTGAAAGCGCCTTGCGCGAACGGGTCGGCCTGCTTGCAGGCTTGGGTGAGGAGGCGATTGATCAATGCCTGACCGACCGGATTCGCCCGATGGATGGTGCGCGCACCCTGGTCGCCACGCTGCGGGCCCATGGGGTGCGGACAGTGCTGGTGACCGGCGGCTTTTACCACTTCGCTGATCCGGTGGCGGAGATGCTGGGGTTTGAACGCGTGGTCGGCAACCGGCTGGAAGTGGGCGCTGGCCAGCTGACAGGCGGGCTGCTCGGCGATATCGCCGACAGCGGTACCAAGCTGCGGGTGTTGCAGGATGAAGCGGCGCAGTTTGGCGAGAACACCGTCACTCTGGCAACCGGCGACGGGGCCAACGATATCCCGATGATCGAGGCTGCGACTTATGGTGTCGCTTACCGGGCCAAGCCCAAGGCCCGTCTTGCCGCCAACGGCCGCATCGACCGGGGCGACCTGACCAGCGTGCTGAAGCTGCTCGGCATCCCGCGGAGCGAGTGGACGACGGCCTAGAGCCAGCTGGCGATCTGCCCCAGCGGCTTCTTGCGCACGGCATGGGCGGGCACGGTCGCGTCGGGGGCGGGCAGGCCTGTAACCACGATCATCAGCGGCTTTTCGTGCTCCGGCCGGCCGCAGATCGTGCGCAGGAAACCCATCGGGGAGGGCGTGTGGGTCAGCGTCGCGCAGCCCGCTTCGTGCAGGGTCGCCAGCAGCAGCCCGCAGGCGATCCCGACGCTCTCGTTCACATAGTAGTTCTGCGTCTTGCCGTCTTCGTCGATCCCGCCCTTGCGCTGGGCGAACACGACGATCAGCCAGGGCGCGGTTTCGAGGAACGGCTTGTCGGCATCGGTGCCGAGATCCTTGAGCGCATCGAGCCATTCATCGCTTGCCTTGCCTGCATAGAAGGCGCGCTCTTCTGCCTCTGCTGCTTCGCGGATAGCGCGCTTGGTTTCAGGCGAGGAGATGACCGCAAAGTGCCACGGTTGGTGGTTGGCGCCGTTGGGTGCGCTGCCAGCCGCAAGGATCGCGTGTTCGATCACTTGGCGCGGCACCGGGGCATCGGCGAAATAACGGCAGCTGCACCGGGTTGCCAGCCGCTCTCGCATTGCCGTGGCGCGGGCAAGGCGCTCGGCATCGGTCAGGTCGGGCAGGGTGTAGGGCAGGGTCTGGTGCGGTTGCATGGGGCTTTCTATCCCGCCTGTTCGCCCGCCGCGAGGGTCTTGTTACGGAGCACTATTGACAGTATTGTAAGTACAACCGTGCATGGAGTGCCCGATGGACCTGATCGACCGCCCGCTCGTACACCCTCGCCGCAAGGTCACCGGCTTTCGCCCGATCAAGGCGATGCGCCATTTCGGCAAGCTGGTGGCGGACAAGGAAGACACCGAGCAGGTGTTCCAGATCATCGATGCGCTCAAGGGGCGCAAGAGTGTGCGGCAGATGGCTGGTTTCATCGCCACCCCGCAGGCCAGGATGCTGCTGGAGCGGGGCGAGGCGCTGCCGCCGCTGCTCGACGATCATGCCCGCTGGGCCGAATGCGCGCCCAATTCGCTCGCCCGCCGCTATGTCGAATTCATGGAGCGCGAAGGGCTGACCGCGGCCGGGCTGGTGGCGGAAAGCCACAAGTTCAAGCCGAAGGACGAGCGGTTCGAGGACCTCTACGAATGGTACATCGAGCGGCTGCGCGATACGCATGACCTGTTTCACGTGCTGACCGGCTATGGCCGCGATCCGCTGGGCGAACTGTGCCTGCTCGGCTTCAGTTACGAGCAGAACCATTCGCCCGGCGTGCTGTTCATTGCCTGGATGGGCGCACGGCAGATGGCGAAGGAAACGGGCATGAGGGCGCCGGTCATGTCGGCGCTGGCAGAAGGGCGCAGGCTGGGGCGCGAGGCGGACAAGCTGGCCCATGCTGACCTGCTCACCATGCTGCCTGATGATATCGCTGCAGTGCGTGCGCGGCTTAAGATCGGCAAGCCGGAGGCTTATGGCCAGTGCCTGCGCCTGTTCGAGGACCTGCCGACGCGCGAGGGCGGGTGGCAGGTGCAGGTGCCCGAATCGCAAGCCAGGGCGGCCTAAAGCCCCATCATCCGGCAATCGCCCCAGTCGACCGCAAGGTGCCATAGCGCACCGAGCCCAAGCGCGCGAACCCACCATTTCGGCACCAGCAGCAACAGGCCGTAGATCACGGCAGCCCAGATCGTGTGCAGCGGGTGGAAGCCGATCGAACAACGGTCCGGATCGAACATC
>NCJP01000300.1 GCA_002278985.1 Erythrobacter sp. 34-65-8 | reverse complement strand
TCGGTATGGCCGCGCACGATCAGGCGCGAGCCATCGTCACCGATCGCCCCCGCCACCACCCCGATCAGCTCGCGGGCTTCGGGCACCAGAACGGTTGTGCCGAGCGCGAACATGGAGAAATCGGCATCGTCCATCAGGTCGATCCGCACGCCCCGCAAGGTGCGCACGACCTTGACCTGGCGAACCAGCCTGCTCAGGTCTTCGCGGGCGCGCAGGCGCTGCTCGATCCGGGCCTGCAAGGCGGCTCTGCGTTCCTCGGCTTTCTCGGCACTGGCAGAGCCGTCTTTCTCCGGCCCACCCCGCGCGCTGCGCGGAATGGTGATCGTCTGGTTGCCCGTCTGCCCTTGCCGGTTGGGATAATTGTCAACGTCGGTGATCGACGAACCACCCAGCATCCCGTCTGCCCCGGCGCTCTGCTCGCGCATCTTGACCAGCGTGGGGGTGAAATAATCGGCCAGCCCCTTGCGCTGCGTCTCTGTCGTCGCGCCCAGCAGCCACAGGAGCAGGAAGAAGGCCATCATCGCGGTGACAAAGTCGGCATAGGCGACCTTCCAGGCCCCGCCGTGATGTCCGCCGGCCACGATCGTGACCTTGCGCACGATCACGGGCGCTGGCCCGGCAGCATGGGGAATGCTGGCGGAGGAGGGGGCTACTGCGTCGCCGGTGTCGATCAGGGTCTCGACCGTCACCTCATCGCCCTCGCATCAGGTCGAGCAGCTCGGTCAGGCGCGGTCGGTGCGCCGGGGGCAGGCCCGAACGCGCCGCCTCCAGCACCAGTGGCTGCGGGTAGCCATGGAGCGAGGCAATCACCACCTGCTTGATCGAATGGTAGATCTGCTGGTCATGCGCGTTGACCTGCTTCAACCGCCCGGCCATCGGCCCGACGAAACCGTAGGCCAGCAACACGCCCAGGAAGGTGCCGACCAGGGCAGAGCCGATCATCCCGCCCAGCACCGCGGGTGGTTCGTCGATCGAGCCCATGGTCTTGATCACCCCAAGCACCGCCGCAACGATGCCGAGTGCCGGAAGCCCGTCCGACAAGGACTGAAGCGCATGCGCAGGCTCATCCATTTCGTGCAGCTCGCTCTTGATCGCGTTGTCCATCACGTCTTCGACCGCGTGGGTTTCCAGCGTGCCGCTGGAGACCACCAGCAGGGTGAGCGCATCGCACAGCAGGTTGCACACCGGCGGATCGCCCTGCAGGCGCGGGTATTCAGAGAAAATCGCGGAGTTCTGCGGCTCCGTGACATGGCTCTCCAGCGCCACCGCGCCTTCCGCACGCAGGATCTTCATCAACCGGCTGGACAGCGCGATTGCATCAATATGGTCCTGATCGGTGAAGCGCGGCCCCTTGAACACCTTGACCAGGGCACCGCCCAGCAGTTTCAGCTCGTGCATCGAGTTGCCGATGACCGTCGCGCCCAGGGCCGCACCGCCGATGATGAGCATCTCGAACGGCAGCGCCGCCAGCACCGGGCCGAGCGATCCCCCGGCGATGACAAAGCCGCCAAAGACCATGACCAGCAGAATAACGATACCGATAGCAGCGAACATTGGGATTCCTTGTCGAATATCAGAGCCGGTCGAACAGGCTGAGCGAGGCAAGACGGGCGTAACTCGCCTGGCTCGCTTCAAGCGTGGTCATGACCTGTTGCAGGCGGGAAATGGTGGCAGCGAGATCGGCCCCGCCGACCTCGGTGGGCAGCGCGGCGCCACACAGGCCGGCCTCGCAGACGGCGCGCCAGAACTCCTTGGGGAACGCCTTGGCGGCGTCCTGC
>NCJP01000299.1 GCA_002278985.1 Erythrobacter sp. 34-65-8 | reverse complement strand
CCGTGCAGGCCGCCGGCCTGATTCGAACGCTGCAAACCAAGGACCGTCCAACAAAGCTCGCTCGGGCGCTCGGAGAGCTTCGGCACCGGTTTGCCATCAACCGTGATGCGCAAGGCGTCTGGCCGCCCGGTCCAGATCTGCGGCCCTTCAGCGTCGGCTGGCAGGACGTAACGTTCGTTGAGCGCCATCTGCTTCTGCATCAGCTGCGCCCCGCTGGCGTCATAGAACTTGACCCAGACGCCGTCTTCCAGCGAGGTGAAGACCACCTGGCCTGCTGCGGCACCAGCGCCCGGAGCCGGAGATGCCGCAGGATCGACCGGCGCAGCCTGCTCGGCCGGCTCGTCGAGCGGGGCCGGGCCGCTGCCCGGCGCCCAATAACTGCGGTAGAATGCAAATCCGCCGATCAGCAAAAGGACGGCGGCCAGGGCACTGAGCCAGGCCAGTCCGCGTGAAGGGACGCGGGCCGGATCACCCGGCTCGTAACGGGGCGCCATCGGCCGGTCGTTGGGATTGTGGCCCAGCTCCGCACGCAGCTGCGCGCCGACTTCCTTGTCGTCCAGCCCGACCGCCTTGGCATAGGTGCGCGAAAAACCCATCGCGTAGGTGCGCGACGGCAGGCTGGCGAAATCGCCCCGTTCGATCGTTTCGATATGCCGCAGGGGAATGCGGGTTTCAGCGGCAACCTGCTCCGCTGTCATACCGGCAGCCTCGCGCGCTCGGCGCAGGCGCTGCCCGGTGTTATCGAGCGGAAGCTGTTCCGCCGAGATGTCGTTATCCTCTGTCATTGCGACCCTATCACAGAATATTTTTTCTTTGCGGTGACAAGAGGTCGCACAAGGCCGCGTGTCAAGCGTGTCCGGACGGCAGGTGTCCGAACTCGGCCAGGACGCACGGAACTGCGGCATGGTCTAATCATGCTCAATCCCTCGCTCGCTGGCCCATTCCGACAGGGCGGCGCGCATGTCAGGCGGAGGGACTGCGAGCCAGCTGTTCATCGCGGCGGTAATTTCATCAAGGTCGACCTTGCGGACCAGTTCCTTGATCGGTCCGACCGATACAGGGGTAATGGACAGCCGCCGGAACCCGATGCCGAGCAGGGCAAGCGCTTCAAGGCGCCGCCCCCCCATCTCGCCGCAAACCCCCAGATCGACTCCCTGGCCCGCCACCGCCTGCGATACCCGCCGCAGAAACCGCAGGATCGCCGGGCTGAGCCAGTCATACCGCTCAGCCAGCTTCGGGTTGGCCCGGTCCGCCGCAAACAGGAACTGGGTCAGATCATTGGTCCCGACCGACAGGAACGACAGCTTCGGCATCAGCAGGTCCAGCACTTCGGCCAGAGCCGGCACTTCCAGCATCGCGCCGTAGCGGATCGCTTCGGGCAGAAGCTTGCGATGCCGACGCTGGAACTGGAGCTGTTCGTCGAACACAGCCTTGGCGGCGTCAAACTCCCATGGCTCCGATACCATCGGGAACATGACGTTCAGCGTGCGGCCAGCAGCCGCGTCGAGCAAGGCACGCGCCTGCGCCTTGAGCAGGCCTTCGCGTTCCAGCGCCAGCCGCAGCGCGCGCCAGCCCATGGCCGGGTTCTCGTCACTGGCAGCCGATTCCTGCCGAAGATAGGGCACTGCCTTGTCGCCGCCGATATCGACTGTGCGGAAAATCACCGGCTTGTCGCCTGCCGCTTCCAGCACGTCGCGGTAAAGGCGGGTCTGCCGGTCGCGCTGCGGCAGCGTAGCCGAGACGAGGAACTGGAACTCGGTGCGGAACAGGCCGACCCCGTCCG
>NCJP01000069.1 GCA_002278985.1 Erythrobacter sp. 34-65-8 | reverse complement strand
GCTGGTGGTGCCGGTCTTGCCGGCAACCGGCCGCCCGATCTGCGCCGCCCGTCCGGTGCCGGTGGCAACGGCGCTCTGCAGCAGGTCGGTCATCCCGGCGGCGACATAGTCGGGCACAAGCTGCACCGCTTCCTTCTTGTTGTGCCGGTAAATGGTGCGCCCGTCGCCGGTCGTCACCCGGATGATGCCATAAGGTTCGACCGAATTGCCCTTGGCCGAAACCGCCGCGAAGGCGCGGGTCATGTCGATCAGGCGGACTTCGCTGCTGCCCAGAACCATCGACGGGAAGGTGGATACCTCCGAAGTGATGCCGAAGCGCCGCGCCATCGAGGCTACGGTGCCGAAGCCCACTTCGTTGCCCAGCTGCGCCGCGACCGTGTTGATCGACAGCGCAAATGCCGTGCGCAGGTTGGTCTCGCCAGCATTGCCGCCGCTGGAGTTGCGCGGGCTCCAGCCGTCGATGGTGACCGGGGTATCGACCACTTTGTCGTCCGGCGTATAGCCGGCCTCGAGCGCGGCGAGATAGACGAACAGCTTGAAGGCGGAACCTGGCTGGCGCAGCGCATCGGTGGCGCGGTTGTAGTTGGTCTGGACGTAGTCCGTCCCGCCCACCAGCGCGAGCACTGCCCCGTCCCGGTCAAGGCTGACCAGCGCGCCTTGTGCGCCGCCGGGCGTATTGGCCTGGACCGAGGCCGTCGCCGCGCGCTGCATTCCGACGTCAAGCGTGGTCCACACTTCGATCGGTTCAAACGTTTCAGGCAGCAGCAGATCGAGCTGGGGCAAGGCCCAGTCAGTGAAATAGCGGACCGAGTTCTGGCCTTCTTCCCGCTTCAGGTTGACTGCCGAGGGATCGACGCTGGCGTCGGGCGCGATCTTGCCCTGTTCCTTCATCAGCCGGAGCACGACCTGCGCACGGTCAACCGCAGCCTGCACATCGGCCGTGGGCGAATAGCGGCTGGGTGCCTTGACCAGCCCGGCGATGATCGCAGCCTCACCGGTTGAAAGCTCAGTGGCAGGATGGCTGAAAAACCGGCGGCTGGCGGAATCGATGCCGTAGGCACCGCCGCCGAAATAGACCTTGTTGAGGTAGAGTTCGAGGATCTGTTCCTTGGAGAACTTCCATTCCAGCGCCATTGCCAGCACGGCTTCGCGCAGCTTGCGGTCAAGCGTGCGGTTGGAATTGAGGAAGACGTTGCGGGCCAGCTGCTGGGATATGGTCGAGGTGCCGCCGATCCGGTCGTCGCCGGTCAGTCCTTCGATGATCGCGCCGGTGGTGCGCACCGGGTCGATCCCGAAATGCGAATGGAAACGCCGATCCTCGACCGCGATCATCGCATCCTTCATCACTTGCGGGATTTCGCTGGAATCGAGCCATTCGCCATAGCTGGGGCCCAGCGCGATCAGCTCGGTGCCATCCCGTGCGCGAACCACGATGGTCTGGCCGGGCTGGGTCGCCTTGAGGTCAGCATAGGTGGGCAGCGAGCGCGCCGCAAACAGCACCGATACGCCGAGGAACAGCAGCCCGAGCAAGGCCAGCCCCAGGCCCCACAGCAGGGCCCGGCGCAGCCATAGCCGCCAGCCGGTTCGCTCCGGCTTTGCTTTGTCCGGCCTGGCAGCTGCCCGCCGCCTGCTCCCTCGTTTTGCCATTCACCCTGCAACCGTCAGGCGCCGCAAGGCGCGCAATCCATCACCCGTGCATAGGCGAGTTCTAACCCCGCGTGAACGGGGCAGAATCAATTGTCCTCCGGCACGAACTCGATTGCTGCGCTGTTGATGCAATAGCGCAGGCCGCCCTGGTCCGGCGGGCCATCGGGAAAGACATGGCCGAGATGCCCGTCACAGGCCGAGCAGGTCACTTCGGTGCGGATCATGCCGAACGACACGTCGCGGTGTTCCGCCACGGCATCGCCTTCGGCCGGGCGGGTAAACGCGGGCCAGCCGCAGCCACTGTTGTATTTGGCATCGCTTTCGAACAGCTTCTGGCCGCATCCGGCACAGTAATACTCGCCGGCATCATAATGCTTGTCATACTGGCCGGTATAGGCGCGCTCGGTGCCCTTTTCGCGCAGGATGTGGAACTGCTCCGGGCTGAGCCGTGCGCGCCACTCCGCCTCGGTCAACTGCTTTGGTTCGGTCATTGCCGGTCTCCTCTGGCGCCTGATATGGGGGTCGGGCCGGCGCTGCTCAACCGTCGGGATTGGAGTAATGGAGAGGCGGCTGGATCACTTCCATCCGCTCGGCCAGCAGCGGGCGGAAGCTGGGGCGGCACTTCAGTGTCAGATACCAGTCGTGCGCCTGTTCGTGCCCGGCCCAGTCAATCCCGCCAAGATAGTCGGCGACCGAGATCTGCGCTGCGGCAGCAAGGTCGGCCAGGCTCATCTGGGCACCCGCCAGCCACGGGCGGTTCATGCGCAGCCAGTCGATATATTCCAGGTGGATATGCGCCGCCTTCATCGCTTCGCGCAGGATCCCGCCATTGGGCGGCTGGCGCATCACGATCCGCTTCTTCATCTTTTCATGCAGCAGCGGCATGGTGACATCGAGGAAGAAGTTCTCGTCGAACAGGGCGACCAGCCGGCGGATTTCCGCCCGGCTGGCAGCGGTGCCGTTGATCATGGGGACCCGGTCAACGGTTTCTTCCAGGTATTCGCAGATGGCCCCGCTGTCACACAGCGTCAGGTCTTTCGCCTCGTCACGCAGCACGGGGGTGCGCCCGGCCGGATTGAGGCGCCAGAAATCTTCGCTGCCGTCCCACGGATTGGCGCGCCACAGTTCGTAGCCGATCCCCTTTTCGCTCATCAGCAGGCGGACCTTGCGGCTGAAGGGGCAGAGTGGAAATTGATAGAGGTGCCACATAGACAGGCTTCCTTGCCGCATCGCAGTGGCAGCGTCCACCCGGTGCGAGCCGACTTGTCACAATTGTCTGTGGTCAGGATTCAGACCTAGATTCCGGACAGGTCGAGCAAGGTCAGGCAAGGGGGCAGCGCATTGGCGGTTCCCCCGCTCTGGACCAGTGCCTGCGCTTCCCGGGCGAGCAAGGCGGCCACCTGTTCCCGGGCCATTCCCGTATCGTCCATCAGCCGGGCAGAGAACCGCACGAAGTATTCCCGCCCACGCTCGGCCAAGGGGGGCAGGGCCACGGCGGACGCTTCTCCGCGCGCTTGCGCCTGCGCGGTCAGCGCAAAGGTCGCCGCACAACGCAGTGCGGTGCGCTGGTCGAGTGACAGGGCCGCCTCAGCAGAAGGCTGGGCGATCGAGGGCGGCGCTGCGGCCAGCGATGCGAGAGCAAATGCAACGAATTTCATGCTGACACGTCTAGCTGATCGAAGATGAACATGCACCTGCACGCTTGCGCTGCTATGGGCCGCCTCCCACGAAAGGATTCCGAATGACCGACTATCCCCAGTTGCACCTGCTGATCGGCGGCACGAAGCGCGCAGGCGAGGGCCGCGATCTGCAGGACGTACTCGATCCCGCAACCGGCGAAGCGATTGCGGCCTTGCCGCTAGCCACGCCTGCTGACCTCGACGTGGCTCTGGACAATGCACAGGCCGGCTTTCGCAGCTGGCGCAAGGCCGCGCCGGAGCAGCGCGCAGCGGTGATGCAAAAGGCGGGCGCCCTGCTGCGCGAGCGGGTCGATACCATTGCCGCGATCCTCACCCGCGAACAGGGGAAGCCGCTGGCCGAGGCCAAGGGCGAAGTGATCTATTCCGCCATGCTGTTCGAATTCTATGCCGGGGAGTGCAAGCGCAGCTATGGCCGCACCCTGGTGCGCCCGGCGGGCCAGCGGGCGGAAGTGCGCTACGAGCCGGTTGGCCCGGTTGCTGCCTTTGCTCCGTGGAACTTTCCCGCGCTCAATGTTGCCCGCAAGGTGGGTGGGCCGGTCGCGGCGGGCTGTTCGGTGATTGTGAAACCTTCAGAGGAAACACCCGGCTGACCGACGACGAGATCGCGCTCGCCGCGCCGGCCCTGCTCCACCTGCTCGGCTCGCCCGTGATCCGCAAGCTGAGCTTCACCGGCTCGACCGTGGTCGGCAAGCACCTGGCCAAGCTGGCGGCAGAAGACCTCAAGCGCACCACGATGGAACTGGGCGGCCACGCCCCGATCCTGGTGTTCGCCGATGCCGACGTGGACAGGGCGCTCGACACCATGGTGCCCAATGCCTTCCGCAACTCCGGGCAAGTCTGCGTCAGCCCCACCCGGTTCCTGGTGGAGGAGCCCGTATTCGAGCGATTCCGCGACGGCTTTGTCGAGCGGGTCAAGGCGATCACTGTCGGCAACGGGATGGATCCGGCCAGCAAGATGGGCCCGATGGCCAGCCCGCGCGGGCCGGACCAGATCGAGCGCATGGTGGGCGACGCCCGCGATCAGGGTGCGGTGGTCGCAAGCGGGGGCGAGCGGATCGGCAACCAGGGTTTCTTCTTCCAGCCGACCGTGCTGGCCGAAGTGCCGTTGGCAGCCGAGATCATGCAGGAAGAGCCGTTCGGCCCGGTCGCGATCGTCAATCGCTACGCCGGCGAGGATGCGATGATCGAGGAAGCCAACCGCCTGCCCTACGGCCTCGCTGCCTATGCCTGGACCTCCAGCCCCGCACGGCGCAGCCGGCTGGCGGCGGAAATCGAGGCCGGGATGCTGGCGATCAACCACCCCTCGGTCAGCGCGGTCGATGCGCCCTTCGGCGGGGTCAAGTGGTCAGGCCACGGGCACGAGGACGGGATGGAAGGGGTGATGGCCTGCATGGTCGCCAAGACCGTCCACGAAGGAGGATAAGCCCCCTTAGTAGCAATCCCAGTTGTAGAAGACCTTGCTGAAGTCCCGCTTCAGCAGGTCTTCGCGGCGGATGGCAAAATGCCCCTGGCCGCTGTCGCCCCACATCAGCACATCGTCGCTGGTCCACAGGTGCAGCAGCACGCGGTCAACGTCGCGGAATGCGGTTTCGTAGCGCCAGTCGGACTGGGTGAATTCCGGATGACCACCGACGCGCCAGTTGCTCCGTTTCAGCGGATCAAGCGTGTTGATATGGTCGTAGAGCGCATCATGCGCGGCGGTGTCGAGGTGTTTTCCGACCGCTTCATGGAACTGCCACACGCCGATGTCGGGCCGGTGGGTGAAGGGCTGCGCCGTGAGCGCCACGCCCTTCGGCACGATGCCGGGATCCAGCGGCGAGAAATCGTCGACATAACGCTGCCCCTCGGTCACCGGCCCGGTCTCCAGGCGCCCCGGGGTGGTCAGATCCTCGCGGAAAATCACCTTGAAGCCGCCCTGCTGCGGGTTTTCGAAATTGAGGCCGTAGAGATCATCGCGCGCGATGAAGAACTGCAGTACGCCGCTGGTGGGATAATCGGGCAGCGGCGGCAGGGCGGCGAAGTCGATCTGGGCGAGGAAAGTCATCCTCTTGCCTCCGGCATCGACCGGCCAGCTTTCCCCATCCGGCAGCCACACCGGGCCGCCGATGCGCGAGCCGTTCGGCGTGTGCGGTGCCTGGCCTGCCGGGACCAGCTCCAGCGCGGGCAGGGCATTGGCCGCCTGCCATGTCTCGTAGCGGGCGATGATCTCGGACTGCAGCACCGGCCCTGCATCCGCCTGCGGCCCGGCGAACAGCGCGAGCAAGGCGGCAAACAGGGAACGTTTCGCAGTCATTCCGGCATCTTACCACCCCGACTGGCGCCGGGCGAGTGGATTTGCGCGCGCTTGCCCCTTGCCTTGGCGCGGCGGCGCGGCCAATCCCTCGCGCAAGAGGGAGAATCGCCGATGAAGACCAGCCATGAAGACCGGCCATGAAGACTAGGGCCGCCGTAGCCTTTGCCGCCAAGCAGCCGCTCGAAATTGTCGAGCTTGACCTGGAGGGCCCCAGGGCGGGGGAAGTGCTGGTCGAGATCATGGCGACCGGCATCTGCCATACCGACGCCTACACCCTCGACGGGTTCGATTCCGAGGGGATCTTTCCCAGCGTTCTGGGCCATGAAGGTGCCGGGATCGTGCGCGAAGTCGGCGCAGGCGTGACCAGCGTGAAGCCCGGCGATCACGTGATCCCGCTCTACACCCCTGAATGCCGCCAGTGTAAGTCGTGCCTCAGCGGCAAGACCAACCTGTGCACCGCGATCCGCGCCACCCAGGGCAAGGGCCTGATGCCTGACGGGACCAGCCGGTTCAGCTACAAGGGGCAGACGATCTTCCACTACATGGGCTGCTCGACGTTCAGCAACTTCACCGTGCTGCCGGAAATCGCGGTCGCCAGGATCCGGGAAGACGCGCCGTTCCAGTCCGCCTGCTACATCGGCTGCGGGGTAACGACCGGGGTGGGTGCTGTCACCAACACCGCCAAGGTGCAGGTGGGTGACAATGTCGTGGTGTTCGGGCTCGGCGGAATCGGCCTCAACGTGATCCAGGGCGCGCGACTGGCTGGCGCCAACCTGGTCGTCGGGGTCGATATCAACCCGGCGCGCGAGGAGTGGGGCCGCCGGTTCGGCATGACCCACTTCCTCAACTCCAAGGGCATGAGCCGCGAGGAAACCGTCGCCAGGATCGTCGAAATGACCGACGGTGGGGCGGACTACACCTTCGATGCCACCGGCAATACCGAGGTGATGCGCACCGCGCTGGAAGCCTGCCATCGCGGCTGGGGCACCTCGATCATCATCGGGGTCGCCGAAGCGGGCAAGGAAATCGCCACCCGTCCGTTCCAGCTGGTGACGGGCCGCAACTGGCGCGGCACCGCCTTCGGCGGAGCCAAGGGCCGGACCGACGTGCCCAAGATCGTCGACATGTACATGACCGGCAAGATCCAGATCGATCCGATGATCACCCATGTCATGGGGCTGGAAGAGATCAACACCGCGTTTGACCTGATGCACGCGGGCGAAAGCATCCGCAGCGTGGTCGTGTTCTGAAGTTCAACAAGGGAGAGTACGATGTTCAATCACATCATGATCGGCTGCACTGACATTGAAAAGTCGAAGGATTTCTACGCTAAGGTGCTGGGCGTGCTCGGTTGCCCGGAGCCGATGCGGAACGAGGATGCCGAAGGCAACGTGCGCTATTTCTTCATCCATGACGGCAGCGTGTTCGCGCTGACTCAGCCGATTGACGGCAACCCGGCCACCTGCGCCAACGGTTCGACCATCGGCTTCCGCTGCGGCTCGGGCGAGAAGGTCAAGGAACTGCACGACGTGGCGGTGGCCAATGGCGCGACCTCGATCGAAGGCGCGCCGGGCGTGCGCAACGGCAGCATGGGCCCGATGCACCTGAGCTATTTCCGCGACCTCGACGGCCACAAAATCTGCGGCATCCACCAGGGCGCGTGATCGGCTGATGCGCGGCGAGGCGGGACTGCTGGCTGACCTTGCGTCGCTTGCTGTCCCCTTCGCCGCGCACGAGCACGAGGCAGTCTTTACTGTCGAGCAAAGCAGCCGGGTCGATGCGGATATCCCCGGCCGCCACACCAAGAACCTGTTCCTGAAGGACACCGGCGGCGCGTTCTGGCTGGTCACCGTTCCGGCAGAGGCGCGGGTGGACCTGAAGGCCCTGCCAGCCGCCATCGGTTGCAAGCGGGTCAGCTTCGGCAAGCCCGATAACATGGCACGGCTGATCGGGATTGCGCCGGGCTCGGTCACGCCGCTGGCGATGATCAATGCCGCGCCCGGCTCTGTCACGGTGGTGATCGACGCGGGTCTCGCTGCGGCGGACCGCATGAATGTCCACCCCTTGCGCAATACCGGAACCCTGGGCCTGGCGGGTGCCGACGTGTTGCGCCTCTTGCGCCACTGGGGCCATGCGCCGGTGATCGCGCCCATCCCGGTCATCGCCGGATAACGGGAAAACCCGGCGCCTCCACCATGGGAGACGCCGGGCACCAGGGGTTCGGGCAGGTGGGTCTTAACGCAGCAGCGAAAGGACGTTCTGCTGGCTCTGGTTGGCCTGCGACAGCATCGCGGTCGAGGCCTGGCTCAGGATCTGCGCCTTTGCGAGCGCGGTCGTTTCCGCCGAATAATCGGTATCTTCGATCCGCGAACGGGCATCAGACAGGTTGGTCACAGTGTTGGTCAGGTTGTTGACGGCCGATTCCAGCCGGTTCTGGCCTGCACCCAGGGTGGAGCGGGCGCTGTTGATCGTGTCCAGCTCGGTGTCGAGCGTGCCGAGCAGCGTGTTCGCAGCCGTGGCGGTCGAGACGTCATAGGAACTGGCTGCGCCGCCGCTGGCCGAAAGCGCGGTAAGATCGGCCATGGTCAGATCGATCGTGTCGGTGGTGTTTGCGCCGGCCTGGACTGTAACCGTGGCAGTGCTGGCATCGAACAGCTTCACGCCGTTGAATTCGGTGTTGGTGATGACCTGATCGATCTGCGCGGTCAGTTCATCGACTTCAGCCTGCATATAGGCACGGTCGGTCGCGTCCTGATAGGTGCCCGACGACGACTGGACGGCCAGTTCACGAACGCGCTGAAGCATATTGGTTACTTCGTTAATCGAACCTTCTGCCGTCTGGGCCAGGGCAATGCCGTCGTTGGCGTTGCGGATTGCCTGGTTCATGCCGCGCACCTGCGCGGTCATGCTGGTAGCGATCGCCATGCCGGCGGCGTCGTCCTTGGCGCTGTTGATGCGCTTGCCGGTCGAGAGGCGCTCCATTGCCGAACCGAGCATCTTGTCGGCGGCGACGGAGGCGTTCGACGCTTTCAGCGCGGCGATGTTGCTGTTGATGACTGCCATTGGTGGTCTCCTTGATGGTTGCCGCAGCCCTGGTTGTTGTGCGGCTGCCACGGTCCAGAACGGACCTGCTCCACCAGCTTTAAGGCCCGGTTTTTCAGGCACTTGCCGGGTCTGCCTGATAGGTAGTTTGCCCTAGGGTAAAATTTCCGACCCTTTACCCGTCCCGGGCCCATTCAGCACCGCGCAATGGTTAACAGGGGTCGGGTCATGATACGCAACAGAGCAACAGAAACGATGCGACAGCGCCATCCGGCGCTGATCGCCAGCCTGCATTCCCTCCCGGCTGGGCTGGCCCATGATGCGCCCGTTCTGTGCTGCGATGACGAACCGCTGCCGCCCCGCCGTGGCGGAACCCCGGTGGTGGTGGTGGGCCAGGGGTGCCTGGGTGGCATTGCCCGCAACGCCGGCGGGCTGACGGCTTTCACACCCGATCCGCATGATGCCGATGGCACCCGTGCCGCCTTGTTGGCAGCCATGGCTCCGGCCGGGATGCCGATTGCCGCCGATCCGGCCACGCTGGCCTTGCTGGCTCTGGCCGAACGGGTTGCCGCCAGCGAGATCCCTGTGCTGGTCGAAGGACCGACCGGTACCGGCAAAGAAGTGCTGGCGCGGTTCCTCCATTCAGCCAGCCCCCGCAGCGAAGGGCCGTTTGTTGCGGTCAATTGCGCCGCCATGCCTGAAGCCATGCTGGAGGCGCTGCTGTTCGGCCACCGCAAGGGCGCCTTCACCGGCGCAAGCGAATCGCACGAAGGCTTCTTTCGCGCAGCCCATGGCGGCACGCTGCTGCTCGACGAAATCGGCGAACTGCCGCTGGCGCTCCAGTCCAAGCTGCTGCGCGCGCTGCAGGAAGGGGAGGTCGTGCCGCTGGGCGCCACGGCCCCGGTCAAGGTCGATGTGCGGGTGGTTGCCTGTACCAACCGGCACCTGCCCCGCGAGGTCGAAGCCGGCCGGTTCCGCGAGGACCTTTATTATCGCCTCAATGTCTTCCCCCTGCGCCTGTCCGCCTTGCGTGACCGGCCGCAGGACATTGCCCCGCTCGCCTTTGCCATGCTCCTGCGTCACGGCGGTGCTGCCGCAACGCCGCGCTGGATCGCGCCCGAAGCGCTGGCCATGCTGCGCGCCCACCCCTGGCCGGGCAATGTGCGCGAACTGGAAAATGTGATCCGGCGGGCCCTGTTGCTGGCAGGCGACCGGCCCCTGATTGCTCCGGCCGATATCCGCTTTGACGCGCCGGCCCGGGCGGTGGGGGATGATGCCGCCTGTCCGCCGGCACAGAAAACCCGGTCGGGCCACCTGTCCGATATCGCTTTCCGTTCCGAGGCCGATGCGATCCAGCGCGTCCTTGACGAGTGCGGCGGGCACCGGGGCGACACGGCTCGGCGGCTCGGCATCTCCGAGCGGACGCTGCGCTATCGCCTCGCCCAGATGCGGGACAGCGGTCTGATTGCTGCTGCGGGAGGCCGGCCATGAACCCGGTCGGCGGCGCGCCAGGCCTGCAGGGCGTGCTTGCCCTGCGCCAGCAGATTCTCGATCGCAACGAAGGGTTGCGCGCGCTCCAGCAGGCTACCGATACGCCGGTGGCTCCGGCGGCGGACAAGCCCGTGTTCGGCGAGACGCTGAAAGGTGCGCTGGAGCAGGTCAACGCCAGCCAGAACCGCGCCAGCGAACTTGCCGCCGCTTACGAGCGCGGCGAGGTCACCGACATCGCGCAGGTCATGGTCGCGCGGCAGGAATCCGGGGTAGCGTTCGAGGCGACGCTGCAGGTCCGCAACAAGCTGCTGTCCGCATACCAGGACATCATGCGGATGGGGGCATAAGCCATGGCCGATACCGCCCCTCCACCGGTTCTGCTCGATTCCATGCTGCCCGCACCCGGCGACTGGCGCGGGCGCGCTCAGGCATTTCTGGCCCAGCCGGCCCTGAAACGCAGCCTGCCCGCGCTGGCCGGGCTCGGCGCGCTGGGCGGGGCAGGGCTGCTCTATCTCGCGCTGGCCGAAGGGCCGCAGCGCACGCTCTATTCCTCGCTGAGTGATGGAGAGCGCGCTGAAGTGGTCGCCGCCCTTGATACGGCCGGGATCGGCTATACCATCGGCAATGCGACCGGCGCGCTGAGCGTGGGAGAGGACGACCTCTACCGCGCGCGCATGCTGGTGGCGAGCGAGACCGCGCTGGCCGCGCCCGAGAGCGGCACCGCCATGCTCGACACGATTCCGCTGGGTGCCAGCCGGACACTGGAGGGTGAACGGCTGAAACTGGCGCGCGAGCGCGAGCTCATGCTGACAATCCAGGAGATTGACGGGATCGAGGCGGTGCGGGTCCATCTGGCCACGCCGGAACGATCGGTGTTCGTGCGCGAGAATTCGCCGCCCAGCGCCTCGGTCATGGTGCGGTTGGCGCGCGGGCGCAGCCTGACGCCTGACCAGGTTGATGCAATCACCAACCTCGTCGCCGCTTCGGTGCCGGGGCTCCAGGGCAATATGGTGCGGGTGGTCGACCAGAACGGGCGGCTGCTCTCCTCGGTGCGCGACGGCGCGGCTGATGGCCTGACCCTCCAGCGCGAGCACGAAGCCAAGCTGCGCGAACAGCTCGACAAGCTGCTGATCCCGCTGCTGGGCGAAGGCAACTTTTCCAGCGAAGTGCAGGTGGAACTGGCGCGCGAGGAGAGCACCTCGGCGCGGGAAACCTACGACAAGGAAGGGGTGATCCAGACCGAGGCGGAGAACCGGTCCCTGCGTGCGGCCGCCGGCGCGGTCGGCGGCGTGCCCGGCGTGCTCGCCAACACTCCCCCAGCCCCCCCCGAACTGGTGCCCGGCGCTCCGGAGGGCACTCCAGGCCAGCCTGGCGCCCCCGGTACGGACGAGGAAACCAGCGCCCAGCGCAGCTATGCCCTGGGGCGCGAGGTCGCCGTCACCAGTGTCGCCCCGGGCGGGGTGGCGCGGATTTCTGTGGCGGTGGCGGTCAGCCAGG
>NCJP01000298.1 GCA_002278985.1 Erythrobacter sp. 34-65-8 | reverse complement strand
CGGTCTGCGCGAATGGCGCGAGATCGCCCGGCTGGCCGAGAACCTGCCGCCGCAGGCGCTGCGGGCACAGGCCGGATCGGATCGCTCGACTTCACTCGCGGCATAGCAGTGATGGGCATTCTGGCGGCGAACATTGTCGCCTTCGGGCAGCCATTTTCCGCCTACATGTACCCTGCCGCCTTCCTTACCGATCACGGTGAGTCATCGAACTGGCTGTGGATCGCGCAGTTTGTGCTGATCGATGGCAAGATGCGCGGCCTGTTCACCCTGCTGTTCGGGGCAGGTATGTACCTCTTCATGGAGAAGGCCTGGGCGCGCGGGGCCTCTCGCTGGCTGCAGGCGCGGCGGCTGTTCTGGCTGTTGCTGTTCGGGATGTTCCACTTCTTCTTCATCTGGCGCGGCGACATCCTGACTTACTACGCCCTGCTCGGCCTCGGGGTGCTGCTGTGCCTCGGCTGGTCCGCCAGGACGCAGCTGGCGGTCGGCGTGCTCGGCTATCTTGTCGGGGCTTTGCTTTACGCGGCCATGCTGGCGCCGCTGCATTTCATTGCGGAAACCGATTTCGGCAAGCAGCCCGCCTACAGCGAAATGCGCAGCGGCCTGCTGGCCGAGCAGGAGAGCATCCTGACCGAGGACCAGACTGATACCGACCTGACCATTGCCGGAGACTACGCCGGCCTTACCGCGCACCGGTTCGCAGCGCATGGCGACGAACAACTGACCAATCTCCTGCTGTTCGGGTTCGAGACCTTTCCTCTCATGCTGCTGGGAGTGGGGTTGTTCCGCATCGGGTTTTTCAGCGGGCAGCTGGACCGTCGCCGCATGCTGGTGTGGGGTTGGGCGGGCCTGCTCCTGGGCGGTGGGCTTCACCTTCTGATCGGGCTCTGGGTCAAGGGCATCGGCTATTCCTACTACGGCACTCTGGCAGCCTTCGTCGGGATCAGCCCCGTTCCCAGGCTGATGATGGTGGTGGGCATGGCGGCACTGCTGACCGTCTGGGCACCGAGCGCCACCGGCTGGCTCGGCCAGCGGGTAACGGCTGCGGGACGGGCGGCCTTCACCAATTATCTCGGCACTTCGATCGTGATGATATTCGTGTTTCATGGCTGGGCGCTTGGCCTGTTCGGGAAACTTGACCGGGTGGGGCTCTACGTTGTGGTGGCGCTCACCTGCGCGCTGATGCTGGCCTGGTCGAAGCCGTGGCTGGAGCGGTTCCGCTATGGCCCGCTTGAATGGCTCTGGCGTTGCCTGACCTACGGCAAGCTGTTCCCCATGCGGCGATGACGAGGCCCACGATTTCCGCTTGCTATTGCGAGTAATTCGCATAGTCTGGTTACTGCGAATCAATCGCAGGAGGTCCGGACCATGTATGTCTGCATCTGCAATGCCATCCGCGAAAGCGAACTGCGCCGCATTGCGCGGGTCACCAGTGGTGATGCAGAGACGGCGTACGCGGCGCTGGGCAAGCGGCCCAACTGCGGTAACTGCTTGTGCGAAGCGGAAGAAGTGCTGCGGCACGAGCGCGAACATGCCCTCTGTCCGGCCGTCGCGGCCTGATCCCACGCTAACGCTAATCGCTCGCAACTAACGGATTTATATTGGCTTTTTCTTCGCCTCCCTTGCTTTAAAGCAAGGTTTGCCGCATAGGCTGCGCTGCGTGAGGGCAACTGGAGACCAGCCGTGAAGGGCGATGCAACCGTAATCGATTATCTCAACAAGGCGATGACCAACGAGCTCACCGCTATCAACCAGTATTGGCTGCACTACCGCGTGCTGAAGGACTGGGG
>NCJP01000297.1 GCA_002278985.1 Erythrobacter sp. 34-65-8 | reverse complement strand
AATCCAGTATCTTGGGTTAGCCGCTATCGGACTCAAAATCGAGTTCCTTACGGAGTGCCCGTTCGAGTCGGGCCAGGGGCACCAACCTTCTTGCATTTCGCTGGCAAGCGGTGGCACAGTCTCTCCCCAGTACAGGGGGAGACGGGTATGTCGTTCAATCGCTTTGCAGGTCAGGTTGGCATCGGGGCAATGGTGCTGGCTTTGGCCGCACCAGCCCAGGCTGACGAATTGCGCGATGGTGTTCGCGCGCAGATGCCTGCGCTGATGGAGATGTATCGCGATCTCCACGCCAATCCTGAACTGAGTTTCGAAGAGTTCGAAACTGCCAAGAAGCTGGCCACCCGGATGCGGGCCATGGGTTTTGACGTCACCGAAGGGGTTGGCAAGACCGGCGTCGTGGCGGTCATGCGCAATGGTGATGGGCCAACCGTCATGTTGCGCGCGGACATGGACGGCCTCCCGGTGATCGAGCAGACCGGCCTGCCCTATGCCTCGAAGCGGGTGGCGACACCTGCCTCGGGAGTCGAGACCGGTGTGATGCACGCCTGCGGGCACGATACCCACATGACCGGGCTGATTGGCGCGGCGCAGCTTCTGGTCGATCGCAAGGACCAATGGCGCGGGACGCTGGTCCTGATCGGGCAACCTGCCGAGGAAATCGGCGAGGGGGCGCTGGCGATGCTCAAGGACGGGTTGTTTACCCGCTTTCCCAAGCCGGATTATGTGCTGGGATTTCATGATGCGGCGCAGTTTCCGGCCGGAATGATCGGCTATTCGCCGGGTTATGCACTGGCCAATGTCGACAGTGTGGACATTTCCGTCCCCGGTATCGGCGGGCACGGTGCCTATCCCCACACCGCCAAGGACCCCATCGTCATCGCCAGCGCGATCGTGATGCGCCTCCAGACCCTGATCAGCCGTGAGCGCAACCCGCTCGACCCGGCAGTCATAACGGTCGGCTCATTCCAGGCCGGAGCCAAGCACAACATCATTTCGGATGAGGCGCGGTTGCAGCTGACGGTGCGGTCCTACAGTGACGAGACCCGCAAGGCGCTGCTCGACGGGATCGCCCGCATTGCCCGGGCCGAGTCGATGGCGGCCGGCATGCCCGATGACAAGCTTCCGAAGGTCACCGTGCAGGAACCCTATACCCCGTCGACCTTCAACACGCCCGATTTTACTGAAGAAGTCATGGCCGGATTCCGTACCCGTTTCGGGGAAAGCCGGGTGATGAAGGTGCCTTCGGTCATGGGCGGCGAGGATTTCGGCCAGTTCCTGCGCGCCAGCCCGGACGATACCAAATCGCTGATCTTCTGGGTTGGCGGCGTGCCACAGGAGGAGTTCGCCCGGGCACAAAAGGGCGAGCTTGAACTGCCTTCGCTGCACAGCCCGTTCTGGGCGCCGGATGCCGAGGCGGTGATTTCGACCGCTGCCGAAGCAATGGCGGCCGCGACGCTCGACCTGATGCCAGCGTCCGGAGGCTGAGGGTTACGCCTCAGCAGTCGCTGCAGCTGCCTTCAAAGCCTGACCGTTGCAACGATGCGGCCACAATGGCCTGCTGGTTGCGGGCCTGTTCGGCAGGTGAGGTCGTATTCCCGCCGTTCAGCCGGGCAAGCACCTTTTCCTGCTCCTCGGCGGACAGGGCGAGGAATTGTTCCGGCGTCAGTTTGACCTGGCGCAGCATTCCGACCGAAACGCCCTTTCCGCCGATCCCCTGCGGGATGTAGGAGGAGGCGGTTCCTCCACCGCCGCCATCGACCGATTCGTCCGGCCCCCAGCCAGACGCGGT
>NCJP01000296.1 GCA_002278985.1 Erythrobacter sp. 34-65-8 | reverse complement strand
AATCCGAAGATGACCGGGTGCGCGGGCTGGAGACCGGCGCCGACGATTACCTGACCAAGCCCTTCAGTCCGCGTGAACTGCTTGCGCGCGTGGCCGCAGTGATGCGCCGCATCCGACCCGCGCTTGCAGGCGAATCGATCACCGTCGGCGACATCGTTCTCGACCCGGTGGCGCACAAGGTCGAGCGGCGCGGCCGTACCCTGCGGATGGGGCCGACCGAATACCGTCTGCTCAAGTTCCTGATGGAAAACCCGGGCCGGGTGTTCAGCCGGAACCAGTTGCTGGACGGGGTCTGGGGCACCGGAAGCGATATCGAGCTGCGCACGGTTGACGTGCACATCCGCCGCTTGCGCAAGGCACTGGAGATCGAGGGCGCAAAAGACCCGGTCCGCACCGTCCGGTCCGCCGGCTATTCGATCGAAGCCTGACCTCCGCCCGGCTTGCCGGTCAGGGTGCCTACCGGCACACGCCGCCGATCATCCGCTCGGCCTGATCGAAGTGGAAGTGATCGGCGTGGGCAGCGTTGTAATCCGGCGATAGTACGGTCGCGAAGCTGCCGCAGGCGCCGTCCCGCACTTGGCGCAGGAAGGCCTGCTCTTCCGGGCTCCCGCCCCAGTCCGCCAGCACACTGATCCGGCGCCCGTCTTCGAGCACGAACGCGGCAATATCGATCGCATTGCCGGTGGCATGTTCGCTCCAGTTGCCCTGCTCGCCGCCGCCGATCCGGCGGCAGCTCCAGGTGCCGAGGTGCTCGATCCTGCGGACGGGGGAGCCCAGGATGTTCTCGGCCGCCGGGTTGACCGAATGGCGCAGCCACAAGGCCAGGCCGGTTGCGACCGGGCAGGTCATCTGCGGGCCCGACGGGGCGAGTGAAAGGCCGGTCAGCGCGGTTCTGTCGAAACGCGCGCATTGGCCTTCGCCAGCCGGAGGCAGTGCCGTAAACGCCACCTCGCCGCGTTCGAGCACAGCGCGGCAAGCCGACAGGTCGCTGCGCAGGGCGCTGATCTTGGTGGCGGTTGCCCAGCCCGGCGGATGATCAATCTCCAGCGGCGCCCAGGGGTTGTGCTGAGGATGGTCGTGCAGCCACCCCCGCGCCGCCAGGGCGAATGCGGCCAGAACAAGCAGCCCGATCAGGCGGCGGTCGAGCACAAACCTGCCGATGGTGGTGCGCAGCTTCATACTCAATGGAAATCGCGGGAAGGCGGAATGATCCGCACATCGCGCGGGTGCCCGCCGGAATGCGGCGCGGAACGAGGCCCTTCCAGCGGCCGGTTCACCTCGTCGGCGCGGGCGAGCGAAGCGGGCAGCAGGTCATCCGCGAGCGCGTGGAGCGCAGGCGTAGCATCGGTCAGGTGCTGGGCGATGACATGGATCACCTCATCATCGTACTCCACTCGCCCCCGCACTTCCATCAGCCGCGCCCCCATGATGACCTTGCGCTGCTTCTCCATCAGGTCCGGCCAGATCACCAGATTGACCACCCCGGTCTCGTCCTCCAGCGTGATGAAGCATACCCCCTTGGCGCTGCCGGGCCGTTGGCGGATCAGCACGACACCGGCCACCTGCACCATCGCACGGTGCTTGCGCGCGCGCAGGTCAGCCGCTTTCACGAACCCGCGCTCGGCCAGGATGGGGCGCAGGAAGGCAAGCGGATGGGCCTTCAGGCTCAGGCGGGTGGTCTGGTAATCGGCCACCACTTCCTCGCTCGGCGCCATGGTGGGCAGCCGGGTTACCGCACGCTCTGCCCCCTCATCGCGCGCGCGGGCATGGGCGAACAGCGGCAGGTCCGGCGCAGCAATCAGGCT
>NCJP01000068.1 GCA_002278985.1 Erythrobacter sp. 34-65-8 | reverse complement strand
GTCTTGCCTGCGCCCGAGGGCGAGGAGAGGATGAACATCAGGCCCCTGCGGGCAAGCGTGGTGTGCAGGCCGGTCATGCCCGCTCATGCGCCGGGACGAGTGCGGAAATCAAGGGGGCGCTGCCTGTTTCTGATCAGGCAGCGCCCCTTGGCATTATCAGACCGCGGCGTTCTTCTTCACCGTGATGACCTGCGGGTAGGTGAATTCCTTCAGCCCCTCGATCCCGTATTCGGCGCCGAAGCCGGACTGCTTGTGCCCGCCGAACGGTGCAAAGGGCGAGAGGTGGAGGAATTCGTTGATCCACACCGTGCCGGTTTCGAGCTGCTCGGCGATCTTCACGCCGCGCTCGACATCCTTGGTCCAGACCGCACCGGCCAGACCGTATTCGGAGTTGTTGGCGCGTGCGATCACTTCCTCGTCGGTGCTGAACTTCATCAGCGGCATGACCGGGCCGAACTGTTCCTCGGCCACGATCCGCGCATCTTCCGGCGGGTTGTCGAGAATGGTGATCGGCACGTAGTAGCCCGAGCCCGAGGGATCGACCTCGCCGCCGACCAGGAAGTTGTAACCGTTGTCCTTGGCGTCCTGGATCAGCTCGCACACGCGGTCGAACTGCTTCTTGTTCTGGATCGGGCCCACGGCCGTACCCTGCTGCGCGCCGTCGCCGACTTTCACGCCCTTGGCATATTCGGCAATCGCCTTGCTCAGGTCGTCATAGATGTCCTCGTGGATGTAGATCCGCTTGGCGGCGACGCAGATCTGCCCGGCATTGGTGAAGCTGGACCAGAACAGCTGCTCTGCCACCTTCTCCACGTCGGCATCGGGCAGCACGATCGAGGCGTCGTTACCGCCCAGTTCGAGCGTGATCCGCTTCAGGTCCTTGCTCGCGCCTTCCATGATCTTCTTCCCCGTCGCAGTGGAGCCGGTGAAGGTGATCTTGTCGATATCCGGGTGGCTGGTGATCAGCGGGCCGAGGCTGTCTTCGCCGGTGATCACGTTGACGACGCCTGCGGGTGCGGCGTCCTTGATCAGCTCGGCCAGGCGCAGAGTGGTCAGCGGAGTGAAGGGCGAGGGCTTGAGCACGATGGTGCAGCCGCTCAGCATGGCAGGCGCAATCTTCTGCATCGCCATCATCACCGGGAAGTTCCACGGCACGATGCCGCCAACCACGCCCACCGGAACGCGGCGGGTGCGGCTGAGGCGCTGGTCGCTGTCCTCGTTCACCACTTCGTCAAGGTTCAGGGTCGACTGGGCCCCGGCCATCATCGAGGCGCCGATGATTTCGCCCATGGCTTGGCTGTGCGGCTTGCCCTGTTCGGCGGTGAGCAGGCGGTGCAGCTCGTCAGCGTTTTCCTTGATGATGGCGGAAATCTTCTGGATCGCGGCGCGGCGTTCCTCGACCGGGGTCTTCGACCAGGTCTTGAAGGCGCGGCGGGCTGCGGCGACGGCGCGGTCCAGCTCGTCCTTGCCGCAGGCGGGCACGCGGCCGATTACTTCCTCGTTGGCAGGATTGACGACATCGAGCCACTGGCCGTTGTCGACCATCTCACCGTCGATCAGGGTGCGGTAGTCAGTCATCAGGTTCTCTCCCGGGAATAGTGCGCGATTCTCGCGCTGGTTTGTGGGGCAATCGATAGCACGATGAAACTGGTTATTATAGAGGATGGTTGCGGGGTCATGACCGGCGCCATTCGCGCAAGTCTCCTGCGCCTGCGACGATCTCGCCCGCGCTGCCGACCGGCTCCGCCTGGCCATCGGTGAGGAAGGCGATCATGGCCTCGTCCGCTGGCAGGACGGCTGCGAGCGTGCGCCTGCCCGCCGGGGTGCGTGCGACCACCGTGCCCAGCTTCGGCTCGCCCTGGCGGCCATAGTGGACGGTGTAGGTCTCGATCGTGGCGGGGCCGAGGTAGGCCTTGTCCAGCTCCGGCACGGCCCCGCGCGCAGCGTCGGCTTCGGCCTGATAGTCGAAGGCTTGCGGGAAGCTGATGCCGGGATTGGGCTGGCTGGTCAGCACGATGGTGTGGTTGTGGGTGGCATAGCCGCCATTGGCGAACAGCAGGCCGGTGCGCTGTCTGTTTCGGGGCTCGGCACGCAGCTTGTCGACCATGCAGGCGACCGCGTGGCTCATGTAGTTGCCGATCGGCCCGCCGCCGAAGGTCAAGCCGCCGAACACCGTGGCCGGTCGGTCAAGCGGCCAGCCGATCACCCGCCGCGCCATCTTGGGCACGCAGGGAAAGCAGCTGTAGAGCTCCGCGTGGTCGATTTGCTCCACGCCAATGCCGTTCAGTTCCAGCGCGCGGGTGAGCGACACCGCCATGCTGGGCGAGGCATCGAACCGGTCCCGCTCAAGGAAGTCGTCGCTCTCGTGCGCCGCTGCGCCCGCGCCGACATAGACCAGCTGGCTATCCGGCACGCCCCGGCGGCGCGCCTCGGCCAGGCTGGTGACCAGGAACGCCGCGCCCTGGTTGACGCTGGAATTGGCGACCTGCAGCTTGGTGTAGGGGAAGGCGATCGGGCGGTTGTCGGCGCTGGGGGTGACCACGTCTTCGGCGCTCGTTTCGCTGCGGATCCAGGCCGAGGGATTGGCGGCAGCAACCTGCGAGAAGCGTGACCAGATCGCCCCGCTTTCGGCCTGTCCCTCGCTCAATGACTGGCCATATGCGGCGCGCCCGGCGTTCTCGTAGAGCGGATAGACATCGACCGGCACGGTCAGGCCATAGGACTGGCGATAGCCGACCGTGCGCCGGTGGGCTGCATCGCGCAGGGCATTGGGCTTGTGGTCCGATCCGGCGGCGGCGGCTTTCGCGCGGGCCAGGTGGGCGGCGGTGCGCAGCGCCTCGCCCCCCGATATGGCGCAGATCTTTGCCTCGCCCGCGCCGATGCGGTTGGCCGCTTCGTTGAGCAGCAGGATCGGGCTGTCGCCATTGGGCATGGCGGTCTGGAACAGGTGGTCAGGCGCCGCCCCGATGCCCTTGGCCACCGCTTCCGTCAGCGGGTTGAGGTGCGGCCACGACAGCTGGCTGACCAGCGCCAATGAATCGACCTGCTCCAGCCACCCGCCACCCGCATCCGCATCGGCGGCTTTGAGCGCGGCGATCATCAGCCCGCCTGAATCGAGCCCCTGCTCCGGGCTGTCGGGCCGGTCGTTGACCTGGCCCACACCAATGATCACGGGCACACGTTCGGGATTGGCTGTCATGGTGTTCTCCGGTTGCGGGAGAGCCCATAAAGCCCCGGCCGCTGAGCGCAAACCAGCGAAGATGGTAGCGGCAGAGGCAGCCCCGGTTCAAGTTCCCGCACCCGACAGGAAAGGAATTCTGCGCCGGGCAGCAATTGCCGCCAGCGGGCCGCCCGCCTATTCCCCCAGCGGACAGGAAAGCGAGCCAGCGATGAATTTGACCCACCTCGACCGCCTTGAGGCCGAGAGCATCCATATCATGCGCGAAGTCGTGGCCGAGGCGCACAGCCCGGTCATGCTCTATTCGATCGGCAAGGACAGCGCAGTGATGCTGCACCTGGCGAAGAAGGCCTTCTATCCCTCGCCGCCGCCGTTCCCGCTGCTCCATGTCGATACGACCTGGAAGTTCCGCGAGATGTACGCCTTGCGGCAGAAGTCGGCTGACGATGCCGGCATGGACCTGCTGGTGTGGCAGAACGAGGAAGCGAAGGAGCGGGGCATCAACCCGTTCGATCACGGCCCGCTCCACACCGACATGTGGAAGACGCAAGGGCTCAAGCAGGCGCTCGACCATTATGGGTTCGATGCGGCCTTCGGCGGGGCTCGCCGCGACGAGGAAAAGAGCCGCGCGAAGGAGCGGATTTTCTCGTTCCGCACCGCCAGCCACGGGTGGGACCCGAAGAACCAGCGGCCCGAATTGTGGAATGTCTACAACGCGAAGAAGGCCAAAGGCGAAAGCATCCGCGTGTTCCCGCTGTCAAACTGGACCGAGCTCGACATCTGGCAATACATCATGGCCGAAAACATCGAGATCGTACCGCTCTATTTCTCCGCGCCGCGCCCGACATTCGAACACGAAGGCGGCCTGTTCATGGTCGACGATGCCGAGCGGCTGGAGCAGGTCATGGGCACGCTGCCCCCGATCGTCGAGCGGTCCGTCCGCTTCCGCACGCTGGGCTGCTGGCCACTGACCGGCGCGGTCGAAAGCGAGGCGACCACGCTGGCGCAAGTGGTCCAGGAAATGCTGCTCACCACCACCAGCGAGCGGCAGGGCCGGGTGATCGACAAGGACGAAGGCGGTGCCGGGATGGAGAAGAAGAAGCAGGAGGGGTATTTCTGATGACCGATCGCCCCGCCTACGAAACCGATGCTCTGATCGCTGAGGACATCGAGGCCTATCTCGACCAGCACCAGAACAAGGACCTGCTGCGCTTCATCACCTGCGGCAGCGTGGATGACGGCAAGAGCACGCTGATCGGGCGGTTGCTGTACGATTCGAAGATGATCTTCGAGGACCAGCTCGCCGCGCTGGAAAGCGACAGCAAGCGCGTTGGTACGCAAGGGCAGGAGATCGACTTTGCGCTGCTGGTCGACGGTCTGGCGGCCGAGCGGGAGCAGGGCATCACGATCGATGTCGCCTACCGCTTCTTCGCGACCGGGAAACGTAAGTTCATCGTTGCCGATTGCCCGGGGCACGAGCAATACACCCGCAACATGGTCACCGGCGCCTCGACCGCCGACGTGGCGGTGATCCTGGTCGATGCGCGCAAGGGCGTGCTGGTGCAGACGCGGCGGCACAGCTTCCTGTGTCACCAGCTCGGCATCCGCAACCTGGTGCTGGCGGTCAACAAGATGGACCTGGTCGATTACGATCAGGCGGTGTTTGACGCGATCTGCGCGGACTACGCCGCCTTCGCCCACAGCATCGGGATCGAAAGCTTCACCGCGCTGCCGATCTCCGGCTTTAAGGGCGACAACATCACCCCCAAGGCCGATGGTGCACCCTCCGCCAATACGCCGTGGTATTCCGGCCCCAGCCTGATCGAGCATCTCGAAAAGGTGCCGCTGGTCAACGAAGGGGCGCAGGAGCGCAGCTTCCGGATGCCGGTGCAGTGGGTCAACCGGCCCAACCTCGATTTCCGCGGCTTTTCCGGCCTGATTGCCAGCGGCACGGTGAAGCCGGGCGATGCCGTGCGGATCGTGCCCTCCGGCAAGACCAGCACGGTCAAGTCGGTGGTGACGTTCGGCGGCGATCTGGCGCAGGGCGTGGCCGGCCAGTCGGTCACCGTGACCCTGGCCGACGAAGTCGATTGCTCGCGCGGCGACGTGATCGCAGCGGCCGAGGATCCGCCGCAGGCCTCCGACCAGTTCGAGGCGACGCTGGTCTGGCTCAGTGACGAGGCGATGAAGCCGGGCCGGGGCTACTGGCTCAAGCTGGCCACCCAGACGGTGACCGCCACGGTGCAGGAGCCAAAGTACGAGATCAACGTCAATACGCTTGAGCATCTGGCCGCCAGGACACTTGAACTCAACGCCATCGGGGTGGCCGAGCTGCGCACCGAGAAACCGATCGTGTTCGAGCCTTACGACAAGAGCCGGACGCTGGGCGGGTTCATCCTGATCGACAAGCTGACCAATGCCACGGTCGCAGCCGGGATGCTCCATTTCAGCCTGCGCCGGGCGGACAATGTCCACTGGCAGGCCGTCAGCACCACGCGCGAGCAGCACGCCGCGCTCAAGAACCAGAAGCCGCTCGTGCTGTGGTTCACCGGCCTTTCGGGTTCGGGCAAATCGACCATCGCCAACGCGGTCGAGCAGCGGCTGGTGCACATGAACCGTCACACCTTCCTGTTGGACGGGGACAATGTGCGGCACGGGCTGAACAAGGATCTGGGCTTTACCGAAGCTGACCGGATCGAGAATATCCGCCGGGTCGGCGAAGTGGCGCGGCTGATGACCGACGCCGGTCTGATCGTGCTGACCGCCTTCATCAGCCCGTTCCGCGCCGAGCGCGAACTGGTGCGGGGGATGATGGCCGAGGGCGAGTTTGTCGAGATTTTCGTCGATACCCCGCTGGAAGTGGCCGAAGTGCGCGACGTGAAGGGCCTCTACAAGAAGGCAAGGGCCGGGCAGCTCAAGAATTTCACCGGGATCGACAGCCCCTACGAAGCGCCTGATAACCCGGAAATCCGCGTCAACACCGTGGACATGACGGTGGACGAGGCTGCCGATTACATCGTTTCGCGGATAGTACCGCTGCGATGAACATGACCGATGCCGAACTTGCCGCGCATCTGGCCGAAGTGGCCGGGCGCCTGCTGCTGGAAGTGCGCGCCAGCGGTGTGTTCCAGGGCAAGGCGCTGGGCAAGGCGGGGGATGAAACCGCCAACCAGTTCCTGTGCCATGCCTTGCGGGCGCAGCGGCCGGACGACGGCCTGCTGAGCGAGGAAGAGAAGGACAACCCCGACCGGCTGGCCAAGAGCCGCGTCTGGATCGTCGATCCGGTGGACGGCACCCGCGAATATGGCGAGGAACGCAGCGACTGGGCGGTCCATGTCGGGCTGGCGGTGGACGGGGTGGCGACCATTGGTGCCGTAGCCCTGCCGGGGTTCGAAGGCGGGGTCGTGCTGCGCAGTGACCAACCGCAGGCCTTGCCACCTGCCCCCTCGCGCCCGCGCATGGTGGTCAGCCGCACGCGCCCGGCGGCAGAGGCGGTGGCGGTGGCCGAAATGCTCGGGGCTGAACTGGTGCCGATGGGCAGTGCCGGGGCCAAGGCCATGGCGGTGGTGCTGGGGCAGGCGGAGGTCTACCTCCATTCCGGCGGCCAGTACGAATGGGACAGCTGCGCCCCGGTCGCGGTGGCGCTGGCGCATGGCCTTCACGCCAGCCGGATGGACGGCACCCCGCTGGTCTACAACCAGGGCGACACCTACGTGCCGGACCTGCTGATCTGCCGCGCGGAGTGGGTGGGGCCGGTCCGCAACGCGCTGGCATCGCAGACCGGCTGACCTTTTTCCTCAGTCGACGAAGTCGTCGATCCGCTCGACCACGATCGCCGGGGCCATGCCGCCTGCGGCGCACATGGTGACGAGGCCGTAACGCCCGCCGCGGCGCTCCAGTTCGTCGATCACGGTGCCGATCAGGATCGATCCCGTGGCGCCAATCGGATGGCCCAGCGCAATCGAGCCGCCGTTGACGTTGACCTTGTCCCAGTCGAGCCCGAGATCGCGCACGAACTTGGCCGCGACCACCGCGAAGGCTTCGTTGATCTCGTAGAGGTCGATGTCGTCGGTGGTCAGGCCGGCCTTCTCCAGCACCTTCTTCGCCGCAGGCACCGGCGCGTTGAGCATCAGCGTGGGGTCATCGCCCATGTTGGCGGTGGCGACGATCCGGGCGCGCGGCTTGAGGCCATGCTTGCGGGCATAGTCGGCGCTGGCGACCAGCACGGCAGCGGCACCATCGACCACGCCCGAGCTGTTGCCGGCATGGTGGAAGTGCTTGATCTCCAGGTCCGGGTACTTCTGGTTGATCAGCTTGCGGAAGGTGGTGCCATTGGCATCGATCGGCACGTCGGCGATCTTGGTGAAGGCGGGCTCAAGCTGGCCGAGGCCTTCGAGGGTCGTCTCGGGGCGGGGGTACTCCTCGCGGTCGAGCACCACATTGCCTGCGTCATCCACCACCGGCACGACCGACTTGGCAAAGCGGCCTTCCTTGATCGCCTCGGCCGCGCGCTGGCGCACCTGAAGACCCTGAGCAGCACCACGGCGGCCGTGCACAACTACGCTGTGGCGTTGGGTGCGCGCACGCGCTTCTGCAACCTGGACGCGGTGCACGCCGTCGCCAGCCGGGCCCTGCAGCTGTGGCTG
>NCJP01000067.1 GCA_002278985.1 Erythrobacter sp. 34-65-8 | reverse complement strand
ATTGTCTCTAAAAGCGGCGGATTTCCGCCATTTTCTGGCTTGCTGTCATCTCAGTTGTTCTCTATATGTTTCACGACATCTCCCGCATGGTGTGGGGAAGAATGTGGGGAAAGGAGTGTGGCGGACGCATGGGAAGCCTAACCGCAATCAAGGTTAGAAACCTCAAGGATGCCGGACGCTATTCCGACGGCAGCGGGTTGATCCTTGTCCTCAACCAGTCGGGCAAGGCTAGCTGGATCGTGCGTGTGCAGAATGCCGGACGCCGAAGGGATATAGGAATCGGCTCCTATCCTGAAATTTCATTGGGCGAGGCGCGCGAGACCGCTGCGGATGTGCGCCGACAGGCCAAGGCCGGGATCGACGTGATCGCCGAGCGCAAGAAGGAAAAGAACGTCATTCCCACCTTCCGCGGCGCCGCCGTGAGAGTCCACGAAGAGCACAAGGCCAGTTGGAAGAACGGCAAGCATCAGGCCCAATGGTTGGCGACGTTGCAGACCTATGTATTTCCTCACATTGGCGAGCGGCTCGTCTCGGAGATCGAAGGCCCGGCAATTCGTGATGCCCTAGCACCAATCTGGCTCGCTAAGCCGGAAACCGCCCGCCGGGTTCGGCAGCGAATAGGCACGATCCTCGACTGGTCCTATGCGAAGGGTTATCGGACTACCGAAGCACCAATGCGCTCAATCGCGAAGGGATTGCCAAGGCAGCCCAGGAAGTCGGGCCATTTTGCGGCGATGCCTTTTGAAGAGGTCCCTGCGTTTCTCGCGAAGTTGCGTAGCCGCACCTCAATCGGCCGCTTGGCCTTGGAGTACCTGATCCTCAACGCTTCGCGCTCGGGCGAGGTGCGGGGGGCATGTTGGTCGGAGATCGATCTCAAGGCAGCGGTTTGGACGATTCCTGCCGAGCGCATGAAAATTAACCGCGAGCATCATGTTCCACTTACGCCCCAAGCCCTGGATGTCCTTGAAAGAGCCCAGGTATTCCGCTGTGAGGCGAGCGACCTTGTCTTCCCTGGGCAACGACCGAAGCTTCCGATGTCCGACATGACATTGCTGAAGATCGTGCGTGACATGGATCTCGATTGCACCGTCCACGGCTTTCGCTCCTCGTTTCGCGATTGGGTCGCCGAGGAAACTGATTATCAGGGAGAAGTGGCAGAGGCGGCTCTCGCCCACACAATTTCGAACAAGGTTGAAGCCGCGTATCGGCGAACCGATTTCTTCGCGAAGCGCAAGAACCTGATGCGGGATTGGGCGGATTTCTGTTTAAGCAGGGAGCAAAGGTCAATGGGCCGGAGAACCGATCCAGGCGGCCCGCAGCCGATCGAGTCCTGAAACTACGCCTTCGGCAATGATGTCGTTACCCACAAGAGCGCTATCGGGTGCGCAATCTTCGAGGATCCAACGTTCACCTGCATCGGTAATGACCGCGAATCCGCGGGGAGTGTGTTCAAGGCGTCCGGTGATGCGTTTGCGATTCATGTCGATTAATTTGTGTATGCCATCCAACGACCGAGAACGTTGCGCACATAACCCGGCGTCTCGCGATTCCTTGGAATCCCGCCTGCCTTCCTCACGGCGCCGGGTCCAGCGTTGTATGCGGCAAGGGCGAGATGTACCGATCCGAACCGATCTAGCATCTGCCTGAGGTAGCGCGCACCACCCTCGATATTCTCCCTCGGATCATGCCGGTTTGCGACGCCGAGTTCGCGGGCGGTGGCCGGCATCAGTTGGGCCAGACCTGCCGCCCCTGCGGGACTGACCGCAAGCGGGTTGAACCGGGACTCCGCCCAGATCAGAGCCTGAAGAAGCCGCGGCGGTAGCCGATACCTTAACTCGGCGTCGCGGATGAGCGGCAGGTAGATCGCTTCCCGATAGCCGGAAACGACTGCGCGAAACGCAAGTGTACTTTCCGTCGAGCGCGGACTGCTTTCGCTGCCCAAGCTTTCCGCACTGGGCCCAACCGACGCTCCATAGTCGTGATCGAAAATTCGAAATTCCTGAGCGATTGCTCCTTCGGCAGCCGTGAGGCTCGCTGCACAGATCAAGCCTGCAATGAACCGGCTTACCATTTCGCGTTCTCCTCGATTACTCCGAATCACAAGAGAACATAAAAAGAACATCAACCTGTAGGAAAGCGATTAAACACCGCAAAGAGGAGAGGCAGCGCTGGGGACGCGAGCAGACGATACGGAGTCTTCCGATGCAGGTCCGAAGTGAAGGTCAGAACACACAATCCCTCGAAGCAACTGCTCGCCAGCTCTGCAAAAGCCGCGGCGGGCGCTGGTCCGGTTCCAAGGGCATGGCCCGGTGCCCGGCTCACGATGATCGCACTCCCTCGCTCGGCGTCACGCTGGGCCGACGTGCTATCCTATTCCATTGCTTTGCCGGGTGCGACCAAGCGAGCGTGATTGACGCTTTCAGAAGGGAGGGGCTTTCGCCCGCGCAGCTGTTCGGCGGCCTTCCGCCGAATGCCGGAGAATCGACGGTTGAGCGGTTGCCCTCGCGGGGTGCGCTCCGGACATGGCATGGCGCCTCGCCCCTGAACGACAGCCCGGCCAAAGCTTATCTCGAAGCGCGGGGTATCACGGCTGTCTCGCCCGCGCTGCGCTTCAACTCCCGAACGCCTCTAGGGCCCAAAGGCCGCGCGCAATTCATTCCAGCAATGATTGCAGCCGTCAGCCTCGACGAAGGGCCAATCGCTATTCACCGAACATTTCTCGATGCGGAGGCGCCCAGCCTCGCTGCATTCGACGGCCCGAAGCGTGCACTCGGTGCGCTCCGATCAGCCGCCGTGCGACTGTTCCCTGCGATCGATGGAGTGCTGGGCATCGCCGAAGGTGTTGAAAGCGCGCTCTCAGCTCGCGCACTCACCGGCGTCCCGTGCTGGGCAACGCTTGGTAATGAGCGCTTTGCGCTCGTCTCGATCCCCGAGAGTGTCACCGAGCTCCATCTCTTTGTCGATTACGATGCAGGCGGCCAAGTGGCGGTGGAACGCGCGCTCCAGAGCCATGCGCTCGAAGGCCGGACCATCCTTGTCCGGCGTCCTTCAAGGCGCGACGGCGGATCGTCCTGGTCGGCGGCGGCTACATTGCAGCGGAGTTTTCCCGTATTGCGGCACGCGCTGGCGCCAAGGTGACGGTGATCCAGCGCGGTCCGCGCATGCTGAACCGCCTGCTCCAGCATCGATTCCCAGCCTGGCTCCAGCCGGGGCGTCCGTTCGTGAGGCGCAACTTGCTCCGGCTGAGAAGCGCCGGACCAGGGTGCCAGCACTGCATCTGCCAGGACCGGAAAGATCATCGCCGCGCCTGTCACGAGCGAGAGGAGCAATAAGGGCGCCGCTATCACCCCGAGATCCCTGTGCTGGCGAACGATAGCGCTGCGCGTCATTCGCGCGGGCCACAGGCGGAATGCGAAGGTCCGCCTCGTACGCCACCACAGAATCGCCCCGCTGAGGACGAAGAAGATCCCCAGCAGCCCAAGAACGCCCGTCACCAGCTTCCCTATTTCGCCGGCGAACAAGAAATGGTGCAGGTCGAACATCCAGAGCTCGGGCCGCCCCCAAATGCTGGTCCAGCGCTCCACGATCTCGCCGGTCTGGTTGAGGTAGGCCCCGCTGCCGTCGGTATAGATCGCCTGGTGCAAACCGATCTCTGCACTCGCGAAGGTGATGCGGGACAATTCGCCCGGCGCGCTAGCCGCAACTTCGATTGTTTGCGCCATTGCTCCCGGATGCTGGCGCACCGCGTCGTCGGCGCCGGGCACACCGATCCAGTCTCCCTCCCAGACCAGGATCGCGCCCGAAAGGCCCAGCACCGCCAGGACCAAGCCGACCATACCGCCAACCCAGCGGTGCAAGACCGAGAGAAGCTTCATCGCAGCTCAGACCCTAGAGAGACACACATCCTTGCACAGGAGCTCAGAAGCTCCCCTGCCAGCGCAGAGTTATGGCGCGGCCCCGGCCCGACACATAATCGCGGTCGGTGACAAAGCTCGCGGTCTGGGAAAAATAGGTAATGTGCTGCTCGTCGAAGATGTTGCTCACGGCGAGTGACAACTTGCCCATCCTTTCCGTTTCGTAGCTGACGATCAGATCGACCAGTGTGTACCCGTCGAAATCAAACTTGGGGCTGTTCCCTTGAAACTTCCGATCGAACAGGTGCGACAGCTGCGCTCGCGCGCTGACTGGCCCCGAGATCGGTCCTTCCACGAACAGGTTGAGGCGGTCGGGAGCGATGTTGCGTCCGTCGAGATCGCGGTCAACTTCGCCATCTCCGTTGCTGTCATAGCGCCCGTCCAGAGCGGCGAAGCTCGCGCCGATCCTGTGGCGACTCGGCAAAGTGTAGGAGGCGGCGAATTCAAATCCCTGAATTTCGGTTCGTTCGCGTTGAACGAAACCGGCGCCGCCGATCACCTGGATGCGCGAGCCGAGGTCTGAGTTGGACCAGAAGTAGCTTGCCGTCAGGTCAAGTCCGCCGCGGCGCCAGCCGGTTCCAATCTCTATATTGTTGGCAAGCACCGGCTGAAGATCGACCAGATCGTCGACGCTCTGACCCGGAGAATTGACCGACCGCAGGATCAGCCCCGCGTCAGGCATCGTGAACCCTTCGGAAAAAGATCCGAAGACTGTAAAGCCATCCGCCGGCGCGACCACCAGCCCCGCGTTGAGCAGCACTTCGTCGAAGCTGGGACTGCCACCTTCAACGAAGGTGCGGTTGGCGCTAGCGATCGTGGTGAAATCGGGAACGTTCAGCGTGGCGTGCTCCCACCGAGCACCGCCGGAGAGGCGCACAAGGTCGCCCAGCAGTGCCTGCTCAGCCTGGACGAACGGTGCCCAGCCGCTGTAGATGAGTTCGGGAACCCAGAGCCTTCCGGTCTGCGCGAGTTCCTGGAAGCTGCTGTCACGCAGATAATCCGCCCCGAGCACCAGCTGCAAACCGTCCCAGAAGGCGTCCTGCCTCACCCAAGTCAGCTTGGTGCCGTATTTCTCCGAACTGAGAGCCGACTGGTCGAATAGTGTTCCGGTCGGCGCGATCAGTGTGTCCTGGAACACCGGGAAAGTGTCCCCGCCATACAGTGCGTAAAAATCGAAATAGTAGCCCTGGAGCGTCAGCTTGCCCCCAAACAACGAATCGTGCTCATAGGACAGAGCTGCGTTGAAGGCTTCGGTGAACGTCGGATCGCCGGCCGGCACACCCGGGGTGGAGGTGGCCGGGATCCCGGCGTTCCGATTCCCGAGCACGGTGGCGTAATCGCCTTCTCCGGTGACTTTGAAATAGCTGACCGTTGCCTCGAGGCGCTGATCGGCTGTGGGTTCGTAGCCTCCCTTGCCGAACAGGCTCAGGCTGTGGCTGTCCATCAGCTCGCCTTGAACCGTGTCGACCGCGATCGCCCGGTCGTTGCCGTCGTAGAACAGATCGTGCTTCTCGTAGGCGGCCCCGGCGACGAAGTCGAAGGATCCAATACGCCGCCCGGTCACCCCGGCAAGGCGATAGTGAAATCCGTGCTCCTCGAAATCGTCAGTCGTAACTTCGGCGGTGAACCGGTTGAGCCAGTCGCCGCTCCGCGGCGGGTCCACGGTGACGTAGTTGATCACTCCACCCGTCGCACCGACGCCCTGTATGGCGTTGGCGCCGTAGATCACCTCGACCCGGTCGACGAAAGCGGGATCGATCGTGAATCCGCTGCGCTTTCCGTCTCTCAGGGGCGTCGACTGCGGAATGCTGTCGACCATGTAGAGAGGGGTCCTGCCGCGAAGCGATTCTCCGGTGCTGGTAAGCTTTTGCCGGCCGGGCGCCAGGCTCGGGATCGAGAAAGCCAGGCTGTCGAGCAGGCTTGCGCTCACCGCCAGCTGATTTTCCATTTCCTCGCGATCAATCACTTTGACAGTGCTCGGGATCGCCGTGATGGGGGTGGGCGTGCGGGTGGCCGTTACGATGATGTCCGATTTCTCTTCCGCTCGGCTGGCATTCTCGGATCGCTCTGTTTGTGCAAATGCGGTGGCGGGCAGCGCGGCCGACGCCAGCAACGCAATCAGTATTTTTGTCCTCACGGTAATTCCCTGCTATTGCGAATTAGTCGCAAGTTCGAGTAGTTCGATCGAACGCGGCGGTCAAGTGCCCAGCGCAGGGAGTGCAGACCGAGAGCTGTGAACCTCCCAGGAGGTCAAACTGAGGCTTTCAGCTGGTCGCGCGCGCCTCTTTCGCTTGACGAACCGCGCCGCCTCCCGCCGTTGAAATCGGCCAGTCAGATTTTCGGTCGAGAAAGCGGCGATGAATTCCGTCGCGAAGCCGAGGATGCCGTCTTATGCGATATGAGTTATCTCTTCATCATGGACCTCGACGACCTTCTGCGACGATACTTCTCATCCACCGATCTATCGGCGGTAAGCCCCGACGTGCTGGCCTCGGGCTTGGAGCGCTGCCATGTCGATCTCGGCCTTGAGCAGGACTCTGGCAAGCGCTTCGTCCGTTGGGCGCTGCTTTACATGCTTGGCTCTGCGCCTGACCTTGAGGCAGCGTTCAAAGACGCTGCCGACCGGGAGGCGGCCCGCCATTTCATGGACCTGCTGGCGGCCAGCGAGAGCGGGGGACAGGGCGGACAGGAGAGCGGTGTCCAGCGCACCTTCGCCAGGCCACCCGAATCCAATCCGGCTTCTTCGCGAACAGTCCTGAATCAGGTCAGCTGAGGCCGGCAACGCCTTTGCTTCGGGCCGTGTTGGCAGCTGCGCTGCCTGCCCGCACCACCCCTTGCAAAAGCGTTTCCCTTGGGCCTGACGGCCCTGCGGTGCAGTCCTCCCATGCCCTGCTTCTTCTGGATGTTCGCAAGCCGGAAATGGTTTCCGGTTTGGCACACCGAAGGACCAGTCACATGACCAATCTCGTAATCCTCACCGGCCGTCTCGCCCGCGATCCCGAATCCCGCGAGACCAAGGGCGGAACTTCCGTCACCGGCATCACCATCGTCACCGACCGCCCCGCGCGCGACAAGGACGGCAAGACCTACAAGGATGAAAACGGCTACACCGCCAAGAACAGCGAATTCCACCGGGTGACCTGCTTCAACGGCCTCTCCAAGACCGTCGGGCAATTCTGCACCAAGGGCCAGCTGGTCTCGGTCCAGGGCCGGCTTCACTATACCCAGTGGGAAGACCAGGAAGGCGTCAAGCGCTACGGCTGCGAGATCCTCGCCGACAAGGTCGATTTCCTCTCGCGCGGCAACGCCAGGGATGGCGACGGAGACAACCGCGACGCGCCCGAGATCGACTGACGTCATCGATTAACCGGCGACCAAGAAGGGGCTCTGGCTCACGGATCGGCCATGGTGATGGCCTTGTGGCTCCCGCGTCAAGGACGGCGGGGCCCCACCATTTTGCCTCCCCTTCGCTTCGCTGCGGTCCGGAAAAATCGTTGCCCCCACCGCCGCTGACGCGGTCGCCCAAAGGGCGATCCTGGACCCGGAATCCACAAGACCATCGACCGACCTCTTGTCGTCTCAAGGACAGACATCAGGAGGATATCATGGCTTCACTTGCTCCAATCGCGTCGAATGCGGATAGCTACTTCGAAGCACTGGCGGTTGCCGAACGGCGCGCGCTGCACAGCTACTTCGACCAGCATATCGTCGAGGACGATGATCTGGGATACTTCGCGCTCGACGAGGGCGACTACAACGCCATGCCGGCGCACCTGACGAACCGGGTGGTTCACACCGTGCGCGGGGGAATGCTCGACGAGTTCTGAAGACGAAGAGAGGGCGGGACCGGCGACGGTTCCGCCCTTTTTTCATGCTCGCCGGAGGGCGGCGCCGGCGACGCGGAGCGGGGCTGCGGACGCGCTCTGTCCCGCGCATCTGGCGAT
>NCJP01000295.1 GCA_002278985.1 Erythrobacter sp. 34-65-8 | reverse complement strand
CGATCGCACGGAGATGTCCCTGCGCCGCGGCCTTGGCCAGCAGGATCTCTGCCTGGGCATTGTTCTGCTCAACCCCGCGGCCGAGACGATAAGCCTGCGCCATGTTGAACTGGGCATCGGGGTTGCCTTGCGCTGCAAGGTTACGCCATTCGCGCACAGCGGATGGATAATCGCCGGAATTCCACGCAGCATAGCCGCGTTCGAGGTCGGCAGAGGCCGGGGCCGTCCACCCGAATGCGAGACTTGCCGCAACGAGCCATGCAAGGCGAGTTGTCTTCATGGTGTGCTTAACCCTCATGTCTTTATTGTCTCTATTCCCGTCTGTGGGTGCGAGGACAATATTGTCTGTTGCAGCGTGGTATAGTGAACAAGACGTTAGCAATTGGTTTCCGTCCCGGGTTCCTTCTTGCGGTATAAGATGCAGATCTCCCCTGATCTTGTCAGGTTGGAATGTTAACTCAAAATTAGGGGTATCCTGCGAATTCATGCGTCGGACCGCATTTGGGCGGCTCGTGAGAAAGATTCAGGGGGACCAGACCTTGCGCGTACTGGCATTGGCATCGCAAAAAGGTGGCTCGGGCAAGACCACGCTTTCAGGACATCTCGCTGTCCAGGCGCAACGCGCCGGAGCAGGGCCGGTAGTATTGATCGATATCGATCCGCAGGGTTCGCTCGCTGACTGGTGGAATGAGCGCGAGGCTGAGTATCCGGCCTTCGCGCAAACCACCGTCGCGCGCCTCGCAAGCGATCTGCAGGTCCTGCGCCAGCAGGGCTTCAAGCTTGCCGTCATCGACACCCCGCCCGCCATCACCATGGCCATCCAGTCGGTTATCGGCGTTGCCGAGCTGATCGTGGTGCCCACCCGCCCGAGCCCGCACGATTTGCGGGCGGTGGGTGCGACCGTCGACCTGTGCGAGCGCGCCGGCAAGCCGCTGGTCTTTGTCGTCAATGCTGCCACCCCCAAGGCCAAGATCACGTCCGAAGCCGCAGTTGCGCTTTCGCAGCATGGCACCGTTGCCCCGATTACCCTGCACCACCGCACGGATTTTGCCGCCTCGATGATCGATGGGCGCACCGTGATGGAGGTAGACCCCGACAGCCGCAGTGCTGCTGAAGTCGCCGCGCTGTGGAATTACATGGCCGACCGGCTTGAAAAGAATTTCCGCCGAACCGTCTTCGCTGCACCCGGATCTGTCTCGCATGTCGCGCCCGCGCACCGTCCTGCCGGGGGCTTCGGCCGCCGCGTGGCGCAGTAAGCGGGCCGGGCTGGAAACGGGGAAAGACCAATGAACGAGAGCAATTTTGCATCCTTGAGCTCAGGCCTGCTTGCCCGCAAGGGCGGTGCAAAGCCGGCAATGCGGCCGCAAGTGGCCATCATGCCCACAGATGGGTCGGCTGCGCATAATCTCGAGGATCTGGGCTGGAATGACATGGGCGATGAGGAGCCCCACAGGGATAGCACTGTCCTGCAACTCACGCCCGAACCTGCCAATCCGCAAGCCGCAGCAGAGGCACGAGAGAATGACGCGGTCGCCCAGGCCAAGCTTGCCGAAGAGGCCGGCCGGAAACCGGTGATTGTCGAGCAGCAGGAAGCCATTGCGGCCAAGGTTGCCCAGCAAGCTGTTGCTGCGCCCTCCCGGCCCTTGTCCGTTGTGGAACATACACCGCAGAATAACGATGCGTTCCAGGCCCCGGATGCCGTTCACAGGATGCCGCGCAAGCGCCGTAGCGCGCTGGAACGCGGCAAGCGTGCGGCATTTACCCTGCGGCTAGACGCAGATCGTCATCTCAAGCTTCGTCTCGCCTGCACGCTGCGCAATCGC
>NCJP01000294.1 GCA_002278985.1 Erythrobacter sp. 34-65-8 | reverse complement strand
GGACCGGCCGCTGGCGTGGATCACGCTGGAAACCAACCGCGCGACCTTCCGCCATGAATTGCACGTGCGTTACTGGCCTGAAGGCGAGGAACCGGCCCTGCTCGCCTGCGCTCATCCGCATGGCGCATGGGTGGAGTGGCTGGCGGTGCAGGAACCCTAGTCAGGCCGAGCGAGAAACCGCTCCATTGCCGCATTGACCCGGTCCGGGGCCTGCCAGGTCAGGAAGTGACCGCAATCGGGGATTGTCTCCAGCGTCAGGTCGGTCACGAATTCGTCCAGCCCATCGATATTGCGGGGGGTCAGCGCATGGTCATCAAGCGCCCAGATCACCAGCGTCGGGATCGTCAGCACCGGCACACGCGGCAGCTTTGCGTCTGCGGGAATGGTGTAGGGCGCGTCTTCCGGCGGCACAGCAAGGGGCGTGGCGCGATACCAGTTGATCATCGCCAGCGCCGCCTCGCCGTCCACCCAGTCGGACAGGATGGCGGCGCGCTCCTCGGGATCATCCTCGGGCAGGGCGCCGGTGCCATTGCCCGTGCCGCCGACCAGCGCCAGCAGGCCGTGCTGGCGAACCTCGCTATCGCGGGAAGTGTCGCGATAGAGGCGCATGTACTGCCCCGCCGCGCGCTGGGCCGGATCGGTCCACAGCAGCCGGGCATAGATGACCGGATGGGCCGCATTGCACAGGATTGCGCGTTCGACCCGGCTGCCTTGCCCTCTCAGGGCCACGGCCCAGGCGAGCGCGCCGCCCCAGTCATGCCCGACGATGGTGAAACGTTCGACCCCCAGCGCATCGGCCAGCAGAAACACGTCGCCGATCAGTTCGGACGGAGCATAGCGCTCCACCGCTTGCGGCCTGGACGAGCCGCGATAGCCGCGCTGGTCGGGCGCGATGCAGCGGAACCGGTCCGAAAAACGCGCGATCTGGTGGCGCCAGGTGCGGTGGCTTTCGGGAAAGCCGTGGAGGAAGATCAGCACCGGGCCTTCACGCGGCCCCGAGTCCACCACGTCCAGTTCGATCCCGTTGGCGAGCGTGACCCGCACCTGCTCCATCGCGGTCAGCCGTCCGCTTCCATCTTGTCCATGTAGCCGCCTGCGACCATGGCCGCGACCTGATCGAACAGGGCATCGGGCGTGCGCCGCATCTCGCCCATCGCCTGCTCCATGCCTTCCGCCACGATGATTTCACGGGTTCCGGCTGCCACCGCATCAAGCATGGTCTTGGCCGCCTCACCTGCCGGGATGCCGTTGTCGATCACGGAATCGCTGCGCCCGCGCTTGCTGCCGTCGGCGCTCAGCGCATTGCGGCTGACATTGGTGGCAATCGAGCCGGGGTAGATCGTGTGGACCTGTACCCCGTCAATCGAAAGCTCCGCCCGCAGCGCGTCGGCATAGCCTGCCAACCCGAACTTGGCGGCGGAATAGGCCGTCCGCATCGGTACCCCGACCTTGCCGGCGATCGAGCTGATGAACAACAGGTGCCCGGTCCGCTGCGCGGTCATGTGCGGCAGCAGCGCCTGGGTGTGGGCGATCTGGGCGACCAGATCGATTTCGATAATGTCGCGGTAGACCTGCATCGCGGTGCGGGTGGCGCGGCTGCGCTGCGAAACGCCGGCATTGGCGACGAATCCGTCGATCCCGCCGGACCATGCGATGGCTTGCTCGGTGGCGGCCAGCATCGCCGGCTCGTCGCGCACGTCGAACGGCAGGAGCAGCGTTTCGGTCGGGATGGTCGCCGCCACTTCTGCCAGCCGCGCCTCGTCCCGGCCCGACAGGATCACCCGCGCCCCGCGTGCGCCGAGTTCGGTGGCGAGTGCTGCGCCAA
>NCJP01000293.1 GCA_002278985.1 Erythrobacter sp. 34-65-8 | reverse complement strand
CGCGGCGATTGACCGCCTCCTGCTGGTCATCCGGAACGTATTGCCACACGATCGAGTGGAACAGCACCCGCGTCACGCCGGATTGTTGGGGGCGCGCCAGAGCCTCCTGCACGAAGGCGGCGGCGTCCTGCTGCACCACCTCAGGCGGGGACTGGCGGGCCAGCAAGGCGGCCGCGTCGATCCGCGCCATCCGCTCGGCCGCTTCGGGCCAGACGTAACTTTTCAGCAGCAGCGCCGCCTCCGGCTCGGCCAGATTGACCGGCGACACGTCGCACCCGCGGATCGAGACAATCTCCGGCGTTGCGTGTGGCGGTGGCGGCCCGCGCCACTCCGGCACGATCCGCATCGGGCTGTCCCCCGGGCCGACGGTGACCCCGCCCAGATCGTAGAAATAGCGTTCCACCATGGTGTTGATGCCCGCACTTGCGCCCAGTTCCAGCATTTCGAAACGCGGCGAAACCCGCTGCGCCAGCCACAGCAGCCCCGCCATCACGCTGGCGGAACGACCCGCCTCGTTGGTCTGCGGCGGCCCGTCGAGCCACGGCAGCAGGCGCGCATCGAACCGCTCCACCACCTCGCACAACAGCGCATCGATCGCGTGCTGGTCCGTCAAGTCGCCGCGATAGACCGCGCCCAGCCGGGTGTCCGCACCGGTCAGCACCAGGTTGTGCAGGCCCCCGTTGATCCGCAGCGGCATGGCATCCTTCAGGGTCAGCCCCTGCCACCCGGCCATGCGCCGCCCGGTTGCGGTATCGCTGGCGAGCACAGCCATCAGGCCCCGGATCACCCGCGCAGTTCCGGGTGCCCCGCCCTCCTCGGCATGGCGAGCCTGCCACTCAATGGCTTCGGGCAGTGACTTTATGTCCATCACACTTGCGCGATTTGCCATCGCCCCTGCCCCTTTCCAATTGCCCTTTGCCCCGGCGCTGCCTATCTGCGCGACCATGCCGACCCCGCCGCTTATCTTTGCCGTGCCCAAGGGCCGTATCCTCGACGAGGCGCTGCCGCTGATGGCGCGCGCCGGTGTGGTGCCGGAAGATGGCTTTCACGACAAGGCCAACCGCAGCCTGGCCTTCGCCACCACGCGGGCAGACATGCGCCTGATCCGGGTGCGGGCGTTCGATGTTGCGACCTTTGTCGCTCACGGCGCGGCGCAGGTCGGCATTGTCGGCTCGGACGTGATCGAGGAGTTCGACTATTCGGACCTCTACGCGCCGGTCGATCTCGATATCGGCCACTGCCATCTGGCCGTGGCGGAACCGGCGGACCGGACCGGCTCCGAAGTGCGTGCCAGCCACCTGCGGGTGGCGACCAAGTATCCCAACCTGACCCGCCGCCATTTCGAGCGGATGGGCGTGCAGGCGGAATGCGTGAAGCTGAACGGGGCGATGGAAATCGCCCCGGCGCTGGGGCTGGCCGGGCGGATCGTTGACCTCGTCTCCAGCGGACAGACACTGAAGGACAATGGCCTGGTCGAAACCAGCCGCATCCTCGACATTACCGCGCGGCTGATCGTCAACCGCGCCGCACTCAAGACCGACCCGCGGGTCGCCGCACTGGTCGATGCGTTCCGCGCGCAGGCCCAGCGGCAGGAGGCGGCGTGATGCGGCTGCTGCACGCCTCCGACCCCGGTTTTCCCACAGCGTTCGAGCGGCTGGTCAACGCCCGCCGTGAAAGCGACGACAACGTCGCGCATGACGTGCGCGGCATCATCCATGAAGTCCGCGCGCGCGGGGATGCCGCGCTGGTCGAGTACTCTGCGCGGTTTGACAGCCACGCCCTGACCGACGAGGCGGACTGGTGCATCAGCAAGCAGGCCTGCGCTGAAGCCTACGAAGATCT
>NCJP01000066.1 GCA_002278985.1 Erythrobacter sp. 34-65-8 | reverse complement strand
TTGCGTTCTGCAGTGCGTTTCGTCGATTTCAACGAGCGGTTTCATCGATGAGTTCCCGCATGTCGGCGGGAACGGGCGCCTCGAACCGGTGCCATTCCCCCGTAACCGGGTGCTGGAAACCGAGGCTGGCCGCATGGAGCGCCTGCCGGGCAAAACCGAGCCGCTCAAGGAGCGGGCGGAGTGATTTGGGTGTGCGTCCATAGACCGGATCCCCCAATAGCGGATGTCCGATTGACGCGCAGTGAACGCGCACCTGGTGGGTTCTCCCGGTCTCCAGCCGGCATTCGAGCAGCGCGCATCCGTCGAGTTGCTCAAGGGTGCGGAAATGCGTGACGGCGTGCTTCCCGCGCGGTGACTTGTCGTGGAGCACCGCCATCTTCTTGCGGTCGCTCTCGGACCGGCCGAGGCGCCCGCTGATCGTGCCCTCTGCCGGTGCCGGATGGCCTGCACAGACTGCCAGGTAGCGCCGTTCGATCGTGTGGTCGGCGAACTGGCGGGCCAGCCCTTCGTGCGCGGCGGTGGTCTTGGCCGCGACCAGCAGGCCTGACGTGTCCTTGTCGATCCGGTGGACGATCCCCGGCCGGGCGATCCCGCCAATGCCGGAAAGCTGGCCGGCACAGTGATGGAGCAGGGCGTTGACCAGCGTGCCATCCGCATTGCCGGCAGCGGGATGGACGACCATTCCAGCGGGCTTGTCGATCACGATCAGGTGCTCGTCCTCGAAAACTACGACCAGCGGGATGTCCTGCGGCTGCGCTGCCGGCTCGGCCGTGGGGGGCAAGGTAATCGTGAAATGCGCGCCGGGCTGCATCTTGGCCGAGGGGTTGGTGGCGATGGTCTTGCCGACCATGATCGCACCTTCCCCCATCAGGGCCTTGATCCGCTCCCGCGACAATCCGCTCGCCTCGGCCAGCGCCTTGTCGAGGCGGCCACCGCTGGCAAGCGTTCCACTGATGATTTCGGGCTCGGCCATGCTAGGGCCATGGGCGATGGAACTGGAAGTCTCAAGTGCCGTGCTGGGGCGATTGCGGGCTGAGGCCGCCGCTGCCCACCCACATGAATGCTGTGGGATCCTATTGGGGGAGGGCTTGGCGGTGACCCGGCTGGAGCCTGCGCGCAACGTTCACCCGCAGCCCGACCGGCATTTCGAAATCGACCCCCGGGCCCTGATCGACGCCTTCCGGGCTGAAAGGGCGGGCGGGCCGCAGGTGCTGGGATATTATCACTCCCATCCGGTCGGCGCGCCCGCGCCGTCCCCGACCGACCGGGCGGAGGCAGCGCACGATGGCCGGGTCTGGGCGATCATCGCCGGAAATGCGGTCAGTTTCTGGCGGGACGCGCCGGATGGTTTCGAAGCACTTTCCTATGTCGTCCGGGACGCTTAGGAGAGGTGTCATGAACAACCAGGACGCCATCGATCTCGCCAGCCTGCTATGCTCGCGCCTGTGCCATGACATGCTTTCGCCGGTGGGCGCACTCAGCAACGGGCTCGAACTGCTTGCCAGTGAAAACGACCCGGAGATGCGCCAGCGCTGTTTTGAACTGCTGGAGCAGAGCGCCCGTATCAGCACCGACAAGCTGAAGTTCTTCCGGCTCGCCTTTGGCGCGGCGGGCGGATTCGGCGAAATGGTCGAAGTGGCCGAGCCCAGGGCGTTGATCCAGGCGCTGGTGGGTGATGCCAAGCGGATCACGATCAACTGGGCGCTCGATGAAGCCAAGCTGCCCAAGCCGGCGGTCAAGATCCTGCTCAACCTCGCGCAGATCGGGCTCGACACCCTGGTGCGGGGCGGCACGCTCGATGTCGGGGTCGAACGGCGCGATTCGGACTATGAAATCGTGGTGCGCGCCACCGGCCCGAAAATCGCCTTTGACCCGGTTGTCGGGCAGGCCTTGCAGGGCGAACTTTCGCCCGCGGAACTGACCAGCCGCACCGCGCCGGCTCACCTGATGGGCTTGCTGGCGGAACAGACCGGCGGCGGGTTGCAGTATCACCTGACCGATGAAGCGCTTGTCCTGGGGGCGGTGCTGCCGCAACCTGAGGGCCTGATTGGCTGATGACCGACCCGCTCGTCCACCGCGAATGCCCTTCGCCCAACTGGAACGAGCGCAAGCTGCCCATCTCCATGGTGGTGCTGCACTATACCGAGATGAAGCCGGTGGACACCGCGCTGGAGCGGATGTGCGATCCGGCGGCCGAGGTCAGCGCGCATTACTGCATTACCGAAGAGGGCGAGGTGATCCGGCTGGTGCCGGAAGACAAACGCGCCTGGCACGCGGGGGCATCGTGCTGGCGCGGCGTGCGCGATGTCAATTCGGCCAGCATCGGGATCGAGCTTGACCATCCGGGCCATGCACTGGGCTATCGCCCCTTCGCAGAAGCGCAGGTGGAGGCGCTGGTGCCGCTGCTGGCCCGCATCCTGCGCACACACGACATTCCCCGGGCCAACGTGGTCGGCCATTCCGATGTGGCCCCGGCGCGCAAGGTCGATCCGGGCGAGCTGTTCCCGTGGGAATGGCTGGCGGAGTATCGCCTGTGCCTGCCGCGCCCGGGCGTGCAGCTGGGCGATCCGTTCGATAACGATGGCGCCTTCTTCCTCGCGCTGGAGCGGTACGGATACGATATCACCGATCCCGCCAAGGCGGTGGCCGCTTTCCAGCGCCGCTGGCGCCCGCACCGGATTGACGGCGTGGTCGATGGCGAGGTCCGCGCGATCCTGTTCCAGTTGCTGCTTGACCGGGATCGCGGTGCAACCCGCTGATTTTTGATGCAGGTCAAGGTTGGCGGCCGGCCCGACGCCTAGACGGGGTTTCTCACAGCAAGGAACCCCACATGGCGCACACCAATTTCAAGGACTGGCCCGCGATGGCCGCCAATCTTATCCCGGCGATCCGGGAACTGCACAAGGGCGCGCCGGGCGTGATGAAGGCGTTCCGCGAAATGGGGGCGGCGGCGCACGAAGGCGGCGCGCTCGATGCCAAGACCAAGGAACTGCTGGCGGTGGCGATCTCGGTCGCGGTCCGGTGCGATCCTTGCGTGACCTACCATGTCGAAGGCGCGCGCAAGCACGGCGCCACCCGTGAGGAAATCGCCGAAACGCTCGGCCTGGCGGTCTACATGGGGGCCGGCCCCAGCGCGATGTATGCGGCGCAGGCACTGGAAGCCTACGACCAGTATGCCGACCAGGCAGCGGGGTCAGCGGGGTGAGCGGGCGAACGATCTGCAATCGTTAACCGGCTTGCAAAGCGCTGAAAAACGCGCACTCTCCTGATTTCGGACAAGAAATAGGGAGGGGTTCCATGATCCGTAAATTGTCTGCCGAGGCGCTCGGCACGTTCTGGCTGGTTTTCGGAGGGTGCGGTTCGGCCGTGCTCGCTGCGGGATATCCCGAGCTCGGCATTGGTTTTGCAGGCGTGTCACTGGCGTTCGGCCTCACCGTGCTGACCATGGCCTATGCCGTCGGCGGGATTTCCGGCGGGCATTTCAATCCGGCGGTAACGCTGGGCCTGTGCGTGGCCGGGAGCCACGGATGGGGCGAGCTGGCGCCCTACTGGGCGGCGCAGATGCTGGGGGCATTCATCGCGGCGGGCACGCTGTTCGTGATCGCTTCGGGAATGGAAGGCTGGACGCCCGGCGGGTTCGCCTCGAACGGCTATGGCGACCTGTCGCCGGGCGGCTATTCGATGCAGGCCGCGCTGGTGATCGAGATCGTGCTCACCGCCGGTTTCCTGCTGGTCATCCTCGGCTCCACCTCGACCAAGGTGCCCGGTGGCTTTGCCCCGATATCGATCGGTCTCGCACTGACCCTGATCCACCTGATCTCGATTCCGGTCACCAACACCTCGGTCAATCCGGCGCGTTCGACCAGCGTGGCATTCTATGCCGAAACCGGCGCGGTCGGGCAGCTGTGGCTGTTCTGGCTGGCTCCGCTGGTGGGCGCTGCGATCGGGGCGTTGCTGTGGCGCTACCTGCTGTCGCCCGACGAATCGCTGGCCAATATCGGCGGCGAGGGCAACTGACCGCGACGCCCGCTTCCCTGTGTGCCCGCGCCGGTCTATAAGGCGCGGTGCCAGGGGGCCGGGCAGCCGCGTCACGCAAGTGCCGAGGAAAGTCCGGGCTCCACGAAACAAGGGTGGCGGGTAACGCCCGCCGTGCCGGGGATTTCGGTTTCCGGTAAAGGGAAAGTGCCACAGAGAGCAGACCGCCGATGGCCCGGACCTGGTCCGGGCACGGTAAGGGTGAAAGGGTGCGGCAAGAGCGCACCGGGGTTCTGGCAACAGCGCCCGCATGGCAAACCCCACCCGGAGCAAGGCCAAATAGGGGCCTCGTGCCGAAAGGCAGGGGTGTTTCGCCCCAAGAGGCCCGGGTTGGCTGCTCGAGCCATGGAGCAATCCATGGCCCAGATGAATGGCTGCCCCCGCCGATACGGTCCCCTTGGGATACCGTCGGCGGGACAGAACCCGGCTTACAGGCCCCCTGGCACAGCTTACCGGCCCGGCGTGATCGCGCGTTGCAGGAACCCAGGCCACAACACGGGACTTCCTGCATCATGACTCAGACGATCGAACGTTCGCCCGCCCAGCGGATTGCCATCGTGCTGGCGGTGTGCCTGCAGATTGGTGCAACCTTCCTGCCCCAGTTGGGGCTTGGCGAGCCGATCGGGGAGCGGTCGGACAGCACCCGCACCCTGATCACGCCCGCCGGCTGGGCCTTCGCCATCTGGGGCCCGCTGTTTCTGGGATCGGCGGTGTTTGCCGTGTGGCAGGCCCTGCCCAGGCAGCGCCGCAATGCCCTGGTCCACCGCATCGGCTGGTGGGCTGCCGTCGCCCTGGCGGCGCAAGGGATCTGGGCAATCTACACCCAGTTTGCGAGCCTTACATTCGTCAGCGTTATCATCATCGCCACTTCGCTCGTGGCGCTGCTGGTGATCCTGAGCACGCTGGTGCGCTATGCACCGGCTTTTACCGGTTTCGAGCGCTGGATCGTGGCGCTGGTGTTCAGCGCGCTGGCGGCCTGGCTGACCGCAGCAACCATCGTCAATGTGAGCGCGTCGCTGGTCTATCATGGCATTGGCGGCGGGCTGGCCTATCCTCAGATCACCGCCGTGATGGTGCTGGTCGGCGGCCTGATCGCGGCGCTGGCCGTGCATCGCAGCAAGGGCAATCCGTGGTATGCCGGGGTGTTCTGCTGGGCGCTGGCGGCCATCTACCTGCGCGGGGGGCAACAGTCCGACCTTATCGCGCTGGCCTGCGCCGCTGCCGCCGTGCTTGTGGTGATCGCCACGCTGGCCGGATTGCGTGATCCAGCCAACCGGCGGCGCTGGTTCGGGTAGCAGAAACCAGCATACCCAAACCTGCCAAAACGAAAGGCGCCCCCGGATCGCTCCGGAGGCGCCTTTTTATGTCGGCTGCAGGGCAGACCCGTCAGAACTTCCAGTTCAGCGACAGGTTGGCCTGGTTGTTGGTGAGCACGCCCCGGCCGAGGTCGGAGGTCATGCTCATCTTGGTGCTCAGGCGATCGGAGATCGACAGCTCTGCCCCGGCATTGACCGAGACCCACTGCGGATCGAGCTGGTTGGCGATCGTGAACGGCACGTCCTCGGCACCGAGGAAGGCTGCGGTGATCACGTCTTCCTTGTCAGCCAGTTCCCGCGCGTAGGCGACCGAGCCGAACGCCGTCAGCTTGCCCTTGCGGCCCACGTTCATGTCAAGCGAGGCCATGGCACCCAGCTTGGCCCCGAGCGAGGTGAAGGTCCGCTCCCGCACGTTGAGGCCGAACACGCCTGCACCGTACTCGGTGAAGCCGCCCAGGTCCGACCGGACGTAGTCGAGGCTGACCACCGGCCCGACGGTCAGGCCCTTGGCCGGCTCCATCGCATAGCCCATCCGCAGACCGGCAAAGGTCTGCTCGCCATCGGCAGAGCCGAGGGCGCTGCGATAGGAGGTGGTGAAGTCACCCTGGCTGGTCCGCTCCACGCCGTAGTCCTGGCTGGCATAGCCGACGTACATGTCGGCAAAGCCCTTGCCGAAGGTGGCGGCGGCATAGGCGGCGGTGGCCACGCTTTCATCCTCGTTCGGACGGAAGCCCGACACGCTCTGCGCGCTGTTGCGGATGTTGGTCATGGCCAGGCCGACGGTGATGCCGTCAGACACGCGGTAGTCAGCCCCGATGGTCAGTTCGCCTGCCTGCAGGAATGCGACGTCTTCCAGTCCGGTCGAGCCGGGCGACCTGCCGTTTTCCGCCATGTTCAGGAACGAGCCGCTGACCGATCCGAAGAAGCCGAGCTTGCCCGGCTCCACCGGCGCGGTGCCGGCCTGCGCGAAGGTGGCGTTGCCGGCAGCTGAGAAGCCCGACGCGGCCGGATCGGCCCCGCGCAGGTTGATCGTGCGCTGGGCAATGTGCCCGGTAAAGCGCTGCGCAAAGCCGTTGGCCGAAGCCGACTGGCGGAAGCCGCTGGTCGGGGTGAGGCTGGCAAGCGTCTGGCCGAAGCTCTGGAAGCCGGCGCTGTCGATCACGCCGAACAGGTGCTGGTACGCGTTGTAGCGCCCGGTGAAGCGCAGGGCATCGAGGGCAGAGCCAACCGAAGCGAGGCCACTGCTGGCACCCACGACGGCGTTGATCGACCTTGCCCCGATTTCCACGACCACGTCGTTCTCGACCACCGTGCTGGTGGCAAACAGCAGCGGGGAATCAGTGATGAGCGTGACCGTGTCGAAGTTTCCGTCGACCAGGCCTGCCGAAAGGACCGTGAACTTGGCGCCATAACGCGGCGAGACCCGGTTGATCGGGTTGACCACCAGATGCCCGCCGAGGACCGCTTCACCGGTCACCACCAGCAGATCCTGAACCTGCGGACCACGGAGCAGGCCGATGTCGGCAATGTAGACCCCGTTGCCAACCTGCACGTAATCGCCGTCAACGGTGAAGGTGCGGGCGCGGTTGGTACCACCCGGCAGCAGCTGGCCGCCCAGGTTGAAGAAGGCCTCGGTCGAAATCGTTCCGGTGCCGGCCATCCGCCCACCGAACATGGCCGCCACGCCGGCATTCAACGTGCCTTCGATGACCGAGGTGCCGTTGAACTGTTCGAAACCGATGATGGTATCGAAGGTGAAAGCCGAGGGCAGGATGAAGCGCGCGTTCCGGTGGTCCAGCGCCAGCTTGTCGATTGTCACCGCCATATCGACAGTGGTGGTGCCCTGCCGGTTGAGCAGCACATCGAAATACTGCGCCGGGTTGTCGAACGCGGTACCGACTTCGCCATCGGTGTTGTTGGGCACGAACCCGGTCGAACCCGGCCCGAGCAGGACCGAGGATTCGGGCAGGTTGGCACCGAACCCGGGCGTGCCTTGCGGGGGCAGGAACTGCGAAGGTGCGGTCGAATTGTCCGACACATCATCGTTGATGATCGTGCCGAGTTTCGGCCCGGTGGCGTAAACGCCTTGTTCGGACCCGCCGGGGATGCCGTTGACCAGCTTGCCCGTTCCGTCATCGATGAAGAAACCGGGATCGAGATCCTGGGTCCAGTAATTGGTGTTGGACCAGTTACCGTTGCCGCCCTTGGCCGAGACATACTTGTAGGGCGTGTTCTCGGTGATGAACTCGAAGAACGGGAACAGCGGGTTGTAGAAGCTTGTGTCGCCGTAGCGGTTGTTGCGCCCGAAGAAGTCGTAGCCGCCGCTCAGCACGCCCGCGACAACCGGGAAATCATAAAGCTGATCGACGATGATCGGCGATCCGCTGTCACCGGGCGCGGTGCCGGATTCGCGTGGCAGGGCATCGCCCGGGAACCAGTCAATCGCGTCCACACCTGCAAACGTGGTACAGCTTATGTTGGTGCCCGTGAAAGCACAGTTATCCACGTCCGCCTGAGTCCGGTTCGGATCGTCGAAGTCCACCCAGTACATGACCTGGGTTTCGATACCGAAACTGTCGGCAGTG
>NCJP01000292.1 GCA_002278985.1 Erythrobacter sp. 34-65-8 | reverse complement strand
CAGCATCTGCCTCGGCCCGACGCGCACTTCGCGAGATGCTGCATCAATGCTGATGACATAGAGCGGCTCTGGCTGGCCGCCGATTTCCAGGCCTTTGCGCTGGCCCACCGTGAAGTGCACGATGCCCTTGTGCTTTCCCAGCAAAGCACCCGTGGCGGCATGGACAATGTTGCCCGGGGCCGCGCCTTCAGGGCGCATCTTGGTAACGATCCCGGCGTAATTTCCATCCGGCACGAAGCATATATCCTGCGAGTCGGGCTTGGCTGCATTTCGCAGCCCCGCCGCTTCGGCCAGGGCGCGCACCTGGGATTTCGGCATCCCGCCCAGCGGAAAGCGCAGGTAATCGAGTTGGGCTTCGGTGGTGCCATAAAGAAAGTAAGACTGGTCGCGCGCCGGATCGAGGGCGCGATGCAACTGCGGACCGTCAGCGCTCATCACCCGCCGCACGTAATGGCCGGTCGCAAGGCAATCCGCGCCAAGTTCGCGCGACATGCGGAACAGGTCGGTAAACTTCGGCCCCATGTTGCAGCGGATACAGGGAACAGGTGTGCGTCCCGCCAGGTATTCGTCCGCGAACTGTTTGACCACTTCCTCGCGAAACGCGCTCTCATGGTCGAAGACATAATGTGCAATGCCGAGCCGGTCAGCTACGGCGCGCGCATCTGCGATGTCATCTCCGGCGCAGCAGGCGCCTTTTCGACCCGTCGCGGCGCCATAGTCATAAAGCTGCAGGGTGATGCCGATGACCTCTGCCCCGCTGGCGGCAGCCAGAGCAGCCACAACGGACGAATCAACTCCGCCCGACATGGCGACCACAATCCGGCAGTCTGATGCGGGGCGCGGCAGATCGAACAGGGCGGCATGATCGAGGCCGGGCGGGAAGGAACAGTCGGGCGCATTCATCACGCGCCAGCCCATACACAGACAGGGCCTGTCCCGCCACCCGCGCCGCAACCTCTATGTTTGCCCCGTTAGTCATTCCTAACTCCGGGTAAACCGCCGCTTTACCCGATCTTGACCTGGAGCGGCCTAAGGCCTGTCACATGATGGAATCCCGCCCGCCATTTCTTGCCCGTGAAGAGGGCTCCCGTGATGGGGAGCTTCAGGTGCTGGCCTGGTCCGACCTCGCGGCACGGCTTTCGGCTGCCCGGGATCTGCGCGGCGCTCTCCAGACGGATCGTGGATCCGAGGGGGGAAGCTTCGGGCGTTTTATGGCGATCGAGCGGGAACCCCTTAACGTGATCGACGCTTATGTTAACCCAACCGGTTTAGCCGATGGCAAAGGCACAGGGCGCAATGTTGCGGCATCAAACGCTGGCAACGCGCCGGCCGACCGAGAGATGCGATGATCGAAAATCAGAAAATCCGCCCGGCCCAGGTAATCGGCCCTCTCGGGGAACCGCTTAGCGTGGCCGACCTGCCGCCGCCGAACACCCGCCGATGGGTCGTTCGTCGCAAGGCCGAGGTCGTGGCTGCCGTAAATGGCGGGCTCTTGACGATCGATGAGGTGCTGGAGCGCTACAATCTCACCCTCGAGGAATTTGCCTCGTGGCAGCGCGCCGTTGACCGCTCCGGAATGCAGGGGCTGCGGGTGACCCGTATCCAGCATTATCGCGATCTCTACGAGCGCCAGCTTAAGTACTGAGTGCCCTGGGTCGCATCCCAACTATCCCGAAAGTAAGCCTCCCCCCGCCTTCGCCCGCAAAGTAGCGGGGAACCGTTCCGTCGTACCGCCGTTTCACAGGGCAATCGACAACAAGGAATAACAGGAGGACGCTACTATGGGTTGGATCATTGCTATTATTGTCGGCGGGGTTGCCGGCTGGCTTGCGAGCCTGGTCATGAACCGC
>NCJP01000291.1 GCA_002278985.1 Erythrobacter sp. 34-65-8 | reverse complement strand
GCCGGATCGCGCGCCAGCACCGCGCCATCTTCGGCAATCGAAAGCTCTGCGCCAAGGGGCACGGTAATCGGCCCGCCCTCACCCAGCACCGGCAAGCCATCGCCGTTTTCCAGCACGCCGGTGGCGGCCACCCGCAGGTCCCCGCGACGGGTGTAGATTTCCCCGCCATCGGCGGCCTGCAAGGCCATGAGCGACTGGTCAACCAGCGCAATATCGAGCGGCTGGCCAGTCTGGCGGACAGTCCCGCCCGCCATGTTCGCACCGTGGACGGCGCCCTGCGCCATGCTGCGCGCTTCGAGCTGGCCGCCCTTCACCGTGACCGGGGTGACCGAAAATTCCTCTGCGCGAAAGCCCGTGGTCGAAGCATTGGCGAGATTGTTCGCCACCACCCGCTGCCGGTCCATCGCGGCAGTCATGCCGGTCATGGCGGTGTAGATCAGCCGATCCATTGCGCTCAGCTCCGCAGGTTGATGATGGTCTGGGAAATCTGGGTGGCGGTATCGATGGCCTTGGCGTTCGCCTGGAAATTGCGCTGCGCGGTGATCAACGCGACCATCTCTTCGGCCAGGTCCACATTGGACCGCTCCAGCGCGCCCGACATGATCTGGCCCGCGCGCCCGACGGTGGGCGTCGTGAAGGTCGGCGCGCCGGACAGGCCGGTCGCCTCCCACCGGCTCGAGCCGATCGACCTCAGGCCATCGGAAGCAACGAAGTTGGCAATGGCGACCCGCCCGACAGCCTCGATGCTGCCGTCGGCATAGGCGGCAAGTACCACCCCGTTGCGTTCGATGGTGAGGTTGGCAAGTTCCGCCCCCGCTGCGTTCACGACCGGCACCTGCCCGTCAATCACGGTGCCTGGTGCAGTTACCGCACCGCTCGGGTCGGTCGGGGTCAGCTGCAGGCGCGCACCGGTAGCGTCGGTCAGGGCTCCCGCGTCATCGATACGGAAATTGCCGTTGCGGGTGAAGAAGGTCTCGCCCGTTTCGGCATTGCGGACAGCGAAGAAGCCGTCGCCGTCGATGGCAAGATCGAGGCTGCGCCCGGTCTGCTCGATACCGCCCAACGCGAAATTCTGCGTGACCGCAGACACGGTGGCGCCAATTCCAGTCGCCAGCCGCGGGTTGGACAGCGATCCGTTGGCGACCAGATCGGCGAAGTGAGCGTTCGACTTCTTGAACCCGTTGGTTTCGGCATTGGCAATATTGTGGGCGATCACGCCGAGATCGGTCTCGGCATTACGCAGCCCGTTCAGGGAAGTGTAAAATGACGACATGGCTGGCTCCTCAGCTGATGGTCGGTTGGGGAAGGGAAAGCGCGGCGGCCCGTTCCTGCGCGGCAATCAGCGCGTCGAGCTTTTCGGAAATCTCGCCAAGGCGCGCATTGGCGCTGGTGCTGCCGGCCAGGGCGGAGAACTGCGCCAGCTGAGCCAGCATGTCCTTGTTGTCGACCGGCTCGAGCGGGTCCTGCTGGCTCAGTTGCACGGTCAGCAGGCGCAGGAAATCGCCCTCGCCCAGATTGCCCATGGCACTTTGCGGACGGGCGGCGCCGGGCGCATTGAGCGCCGCGAGTGCGGGATTGACGGCATTGGCAGTGGCAGGGGCCATGTTCAGGAACTCCTCATTGTATCGAGCATCAGTTGCTTCGCGGTCTGGAGCGCCTCGACCAGGTTCTGATAATTGCGGGCGCTGTCCATGATTTCGACCATCTCGCCGGTCTCATCGACCGGTGCTTCCCAGACGTACCCTTCGGCATCGGCCAGCGGGTGGTCGGGATCGTGGCGGCGGATCGGGCTCGCCTCGCCCGGCGTGATAGCGGACACCCGCACCGAGCTGAGGCCGGTGGCGCGATCAACTTCGGC
>NCJP01000065.1 GCA_002278985.1 Erythrobacter sp. 34-65-8 | reverse complement strand
CTCCAGTGCCGCCAGCACGGGCGAAGCCAGGATCGCACGGCCGTCGATCTGCGGCGCGTCAGGATCGCGGTCGAACCAACGCCAGGCCACGCCCAGCAGCACCGCGATCACGATCCCGAAGAACACCCAGCCATAGACGATGTGATCGAACCCGACCGCAAACTCGATCCCCTGCGACTGGGCGATGAAGATCGTACCCCAGGCGCGCACGCCATTGGCCAGGATCGGCATGGCCACCGCGGCCACCATGAACAGCGTCCGCCGTTTCCAACTGGTGAAACAGCACTGCGCCACCAGCACGCCGAGCGCGATCATCGCGATCAGGAACTTCACGCCGGAGCATTCCTCGGCCACTTCGAACAGGCCTGCGGGGGTGTCGATGAACACCCCGTCGACCACCGCCGGCACCCCGCTCCACAGCGTCAAAGCGATGGTCATCTTCGCGGTGATCATCTGCAGCGCGGGCACCAGTTCGTCTCCGAACGGGACCAGGAACAGCGCGTAGGTGAGCGGGAACAGCAGGGCATAGCCCACCCGCGGGCCGAGCACGGCGAGCAGCGCCATCTGCATCGCCAGCACCGCGCCAAGCTGGCTGCCGATGTCGAGCCCGCCCAGCCGCGCCACCAGCCACAGCAGCAGCGCCCCGGCCAGGGGGACGAGCGCTGGCCACCACGGGCCCGGCGTCAGGCGCGCCAGTTCCCCGCGCCGGTGCCACACCAGCCAGCCAATGATAACCGGCACGAACAGGATATGGTTGTAGGTCGAGACATCCCACCATAGCCGCGCCATGGCTGCCCAGTCCCGCGCGGTCAGGGCAACCAGCGCCGCCCAGACCAGCGCAAGCCGTAGCAGGGGCTGGCGCCAGCTGGCCGGTATCCGCCCCAGCCATTCGTCAATCCGGGAACGGGACAGAACGAGTTCAGGCCGCATCGCGGCACCCCTGCGGCGCGCTCAGCATCCCGGCGAGCGGAGCCAGCATGGCCTCCCACCCCTGATTACGGACCACGAAATCGCGGGCCGACTGGCCCATTGCCTGCGCGGCGGAAGGATTGCTAAGCAAGGCAAGCGCGTGCCTCACCAGCGCGGCATCATCCTGGCCGACAGCAAAATGTTCTCCGTCGCGCGCATCGATACCGGTCGCGGCGTCTGTGCTCAGCACCACTGGACGGGCCATGGCCATCGCCTCCAGCACCTTGTTCTGCACCCCGCGCGCAATGGTGAGTGGGGCCACGACCAGATCGGTCGAGGCGAGGAAAGGCTTTACGTCCGGCACTTCGCCCCACACCCGCACCCCGCCCTGCCCGCCCAGCTTGCGGACCTCTGCCGCGGGGGCACGGCCCACCACATGGAACTGCGCCATCGGGTGCTGGAGGCGGATCTGCGGCAGAATCGTGCTCGCCATGCGGGCCACGGCAGCCACATTCGGCGGGTAATCCATCTGGCCCGTGAACACGAGGTGCGGGCCGGTATCGGGCGCAAGCTCCGGATGCCGATTGACCCGTGCCGGGTCATAGCCCTCCGTATCGATCCCGTTGCGCAGCGCGCGGACATCTGCCCGCTCAGGCGCTTGCAAACGCGAACGGAACAGCGCCGCCTCGGCTTCGGTCACCAGCAGGGTAACATCGGCGCGTTGCGCCAGCCGCTCTTCCTCACGCATCAGCAGCCGCGCCTCGCGCCGGTCCAGAGTGGCGCGAGGCCAGCTGTGATCCCTGGCATAGGCTTCGAACTTGGCGGAATCGACATCACACAGGTCGATCACCACCGGCCCGTCGAAACCGGCTGGCACATACTGGCCCATCTGGCCGGAGAACACGACGATTCGCTCGACAGGATAGCGGGCCAGTGTCTCAGCCACCCATGCGTGCAGACGCGGTGAAGCGAACGCCGTCAGGCTCACCGGTTTGCCGCTCGCCAGCGCCTCCAGCCCGGCTTGCGGCAGGGGCTTGGTGCGGCGGACAAGGCAGTGCGAGCGTGCCACGCCAGCCAGTTCCGCCTCGCAGGCCATGTCCTCGTCGGTTTCGCCGAAGGTGCCCAGGTGCACCGGCCCCAGCGCCGCCACCGCCTTGAGCAGGTGATGCGAGCGGATCTTGTCCCCCCGGTTGGGTGGGAACGGCACCCGGTGCGCCAGGAACAGGGTTTCGCCCATCAGGCGAGCCCGCGCGCGATTGGCGGCCCCAGCAGATTGGCCAGCGGCAGCGGCAGCTTCTTCCACAGTTCGATCCGGGCGGAATAGGTATCGCTGGTCGGGTCGATATTGCGCGGCCTCAACCCCGGCGCTGTCCAGCTGGCATAGCTCAGCGGCTCGGGCACGAAGCCCCAGTTCTTCTTGTAGCTGTATGGCCCGCTGCCGTTCTTCGAGCGGCCAAAGTCGAACCGGTCATACCCGCGCCGCCGGGCATGAAGCATCAGTTCGTAATACATCCGCTCGTTCGCCCGCAGCGCGCGTGCGGAAAAAGTGCCGCCGCCCCAGTAGGGCATCACCGCGCCGCCATGGTAGAGCGACAGCACGCTGGCCACGGGCACGCCCTGATAACGCACCGTCAGGATATCGGCCTGGTCGCCGAACTGGTCCAGCACCGCATCGAACAGGCTGCGGGGGAATACCGGAGTGCCCAGGTTGCGGACACTCTGCGCATAGACCGAATAATGCGCCGCGCGGTCCTCTTCCGAGGTTCCGACGGAAACGGCCAGATCAAGCTCCAGGCTCTTGCGCACTTCGGCCCGCTGCTTGCGCGGAATGGCGAGCAGCTGCGCCTCGTCCGTATCGGCGAGGTCAGCCGCGAAACCGCAATGTTTGTCGCGCGTGACGGCCCAGTCAGGCGGTGCATCGCCGCCGCGTAGCTCCACGCTGGCGCACGTGTTCCGCGCTGCCAGTTCCGCGGCAAGGCGGCACAGCGCGCGCGAGGTCTTTTCCGTTTCCGCCAGCGGCCCGCCGGCAACGGCGAAACCGCTGGACACGAGCGCGCGGCCAAACAGTGGCGAATGCACTTCGGTGAGCGGAAGCCAGCCGGTCAGGATGCCGCACTTCTCGGCGACCAACCCCAGCGCCCGCTGGCCGGTGCCGCGTTCGACGGCCCTGAGCCAGGCCGGCCGGTGGAAAGCCGTGCCGTCCAGTTCGGCGACAAATCCCTCGATACGCGCGACCTCGCCGGGATCGCGCAAGTCGACCAGGCTCACCTGCTCACTGCTCAAAGGAAACGGCGCATTCACGCAGCCAGGTCCTCCGCCCGCATCGCCTCGCGATGGGCCAGGATGTCCATTCGGCCCCACTGGAATTCATGGACCAGTTCGCGCAGCTTGTCCGCCATCACCGACAGGTTGGTGTAATGCCGCAGACGCGATTTGACCGGCGCATGGCCGACGCGCGGCTGGTCGGGATCGATCTCCCAAGGATGGAAATAGAATACCGCTGGGCGCCCCTCGCGCCGGTTAACCTGGCGGATGGCCCAGCGGGAAAAAGCATAGGGCAGCACGCGGAAGAACCCGCCCCCGCCCGCAGCCACCCGGCGCCCGCCGAGCAGCGCGGTGGTCACAGGAATCTCGACCAGGCCGGACCACGGCAGCGGCTTGAAGGCAAACCGGGGGGCTTCGCGCCAGCCGTAATGGTCATGCGCCACCGGAGCGACGCTGGAGGAATAGGTATAGCCCTGCTCGGCCAGCTCCATGTAAGCCCAGGGGGTGCGCTGGTCGATCGAGAAGCTCGGCGCGCGGTAGCCTGTCACCGCCACCCCGGCTGCATCTTCCAGGATCGTCCGCGCCTTGCGGATATCCTCGGCGAACTGGGCGCGATCGAAGTTGAACACGCGGGCATGGTCGTACCCGTGGCTGGCAACCTCGTGCCCCGCATCGGCAATGCGCCGCATCAGCGCCGGATTGCGCCGGGCGACCCAGCCCAGCGTGAAGAAGGTAGCTTTGACCTGTGCTTCGTCAAACAGGTCGAGAATGCGCAGGACATTGTCTTCGACCCGCAGGGAAAGCCCGTCCCAGTCGGCGCGATCGATCACGTTCTCGAACGCACCAACCTGGAACCAGTCTTCCACGTCGACCGACAGGCCGTTGGTAATCACGGGATGATCCACCGGGCGCGTCATGCGACGGCGCGGGGCGGCTGCCCGGTCTCGACCCACTCGATCAGCATGGTCAGCACATGGCGCACGGTCCGCTCCTGGTCCTCAAGGCGATGTTCCAGCGCGGCCATGCGCTGCATGATGTCGGCCGGTGGCTGGCCGTCGCCGACCCGGCGCGACAGCTCGAGCACAGCCTGCTGCAACTCTGAAACCTGCGCGTCCCGCTGGGCCAGGGCCGCCTCGATATCGACAGACAGGGCGGCGGGCGCTTCGGCTGGCTGCTGGTAAGCCGCGTGCTTGACCGGACCGGGCGCAGGGGCGTGATCGATCCGAGGCATCGGGCTGGGCGCAGCTTCGGGAAAGGCATTGTCGCTGCGCATTTCCTTGAGGACGGCGCTGAGCATGGCGGCATCGATCCGGGTACGCTGCTCGACCGCGCCAAGCAGCAGCAGGCGGGTCGCCACCTGGTTGATCCGGCGGGGAATGCCGCCAGTCGCCTGGTACATTTCGGCAAAGACGCGCTGGTCGAATTCGGGATTGCCCTTCCATCCGACACAGGCGAGGCGGTGCCTGATGTAAGGCTCCAGTTCGCCGGGCTCCATCGGCTCAAGGTGGTGCGCCGCGATCACCCGCTGGCGCAGCTGCTCAAGCGACTGGTGCTCGGCCAGCACTTTCTTGAACTCCGGCTGGCCCAGCAGCAGCACCTGCAGCAGCGGATGCGCGCCGAGTTGGAAGTTGGACAGCATCCGCAGCTCTTCCAGCGCCTCGACTGAAAGGTTCTGCGATTCATCGACGATCAGCAGGCACCGGCGGCCCTCGCGCGCTTCCTCGTGGAGGAAATTCTCGATCTCGCCGAGTGCGCTGGCCTTGTCGTGCCCCTCGATATCGAGGCCGAAGCTCTGCGCGGCGAGATGGACCAGTTCCCCGCCATCGAGGTTGCTGGTGACAATCTGGCCGACCGTGATCCGCTCGCGATCAATCCGCTGCATCAGATGTGCAACCAGGGTGGACTTGCCCGCCCCCACTTCGCCAGTGATGACAATGAAGCCTTCGGACTGCGCCAGGCCATAGCCCAGGTACGACAGCGCCTTGCGATGCGTGCCGCTCTCGAAGAAGAAGTTCGGATCAGGCGTGAGCTGGAACGGGCGTCCGGTCAGGCCATAGAAATCGTCGAACATGCGTCAGTCCCCTTAGAAATCGTAGCGCAGGCCGAGCAGCGCGGATGCTGCGGTCAGGTCCTGGTCGGCAATGTCGCTGTCGAGATGATCGAGCGCGACTGCGGCGCGGGCCGAGAGCCCGCTGACGATGCGGCGGCTGTAGGAAGCCGATCCGCCGGTGGCGAACACATCGCCCGCGTTGGCGAAGCCGCTTTCGAGCCAGTTGGCATAGGCATTGGCGGAGAACCCGCCGCTACGCCCCAGCTCCCCGCTCAGATAAGCGGCAAGATAGTAGCTCTCGTCGGTCACGCCGTTGGCGGCTGCCAGGATCGTGCCGGGTGCGGCGATGAACCGGCGGCGATCATACCCTGCCCCGATCCCGGCGCTCATCCGGCCCAGCTGCATGGCATAGCTCGCCGCGACCCCGCGCGAGCGGAACACGCCTGAACGGATCGAGCCGAGCGCGCCGGTAAGGCAATTGTTGCCTTCCAGGCTGGCGACGCAGCCCGACAGGTCACCGGTCAGCGCATTGCGGGTGGCGGTGAATTCGGTCGGGAGGTTGGCCAGGGCATTGGTCAGCTGGTTGCCGAAGCCGGAAATGGCATCGTAAACGTTGACGCTGAAACTGCTGCGCGCGTTCGGCGCGTAGGACAGGCTGCCGTAGTATGTGGTCGAATCGTAGCGGCGCCCCACGGCTGCCTGCAGCGTGGTGCGGCTGCTCGGCCGCCACATCACGCCCACATCCCAGATCAGCCCGTCGGTCTCGTAGGCAATCCGGCGCGGCTGGCTGGCGTCGGTCACCAGGCGGCCATCCGGGCCGACCACCGGAAGACCGTTGGCATCGCGCACCGCATCCCGGGCCGAAACCTGTACGTCCTCGTAGCCGACCCCGCCGATCACGGCGAGCGACTGGCTGACCGGGACAGTCACGTCAGCACGCACGTTGAGATCGCGGACTCGCTGGTCGAGGTTCGAAACATCCTCCTGCAGCCAGCCCGCCCCGATCCCGACGCCGACCGGCAGCGGTTCACCCGGACGGGTACCGAGGCGCACCGAGGCGCTTTGCACCAGACTGTCGTCGAACACGTCGACGGGCTCTGCACCAGGCGCGGTCACCAGCGCATCGGGTGATTCCACCTTGGTGTAGCCCACGCGGTAATTGGCCGACACATCGACGTCTCCGGCGCGGGTCGCCAGGTTTGGCCCGGCGTAGACGGAATAGACCCGGCTGTCCGACCCCTGGTCGATCAGCGGGTTGGGTGTCACCGCCCCGCTGCCATCCACCCGCGTCCGGGCGGCGAGCGCGCCAGCCTCGACCGTCAGGACTTGCGGGACGACCGAGGCATAGCCCCGGGCCACACCGCTGACAGTGTTCGAGTCCACCGCGTCGCCGTAGCCGACGTTGTACTCATAACGGATCGAGACCGAGCCGCCGGTATTGCGGCCGGTTACGCTGGCATCGACCCCGGCAGCCAGTTGGGTGAAGGTCACCACATCGTCACCGGGTGACAGTTCGGCAACGATCAGCTGCGAAGCCTCGATATAGGGGCTGACCCGCACAGTGCGCGATCCGCTCTGGCGGTCGCTGCGCTCGGCGCTATCGGCTCCGTCCCGGCTCTGGGCCATCGCGGGTGCCGATACAGCGAGCGCGGCTATCGCGCCGAAGCTGGCAAAAACGATGCGTTTCATCGGCTTACTCCCCGTAGCCATAGTAATTGCCGAAGCGGCGACCACTGGGGCTGAAATTGACCGCGTTGAGCAGCAGCTTGATATCGGGGCAGGCCGAGAGCAGTTGGTAGGCGTCTTCCAGCGCGGTCTGGCCCGTCCGGTCGGCCCGCGCCACCAGCATGGCCTGGCCCACGTGCTTGGCCAGTTCCGCAGCAGGCGAAGCAGCCAGTGCGGGCGGCGTGTCGAAGATCACGATCCGGTTGGGCGTACCCAGCGTCAGGCGGTCGAGCACCTCGACCGTGCGGGACGACCCCAGAAACTCGCTGTCTGCATCGGTGCGGTTGCCCGCTGGCAGGACCCACAGGCCGGGCACATCGGTGCCCATGACAAGGTCTTCAACCTGCAATGCGGGGTCTGCAAGACAGTCCATGAAACCCGGGCGCTTGGGCAGGCCGAGGGTCGAGAGGATTGACGGTTTGGCGAAATCGGCATCGACCAGCAGCACTTCGGTCTCGCGCTCGTTCGCCATCGACAGGGCCAGGTTGACCGAGCAGAAGGTCTTGCCCTCGCCCGGCAGGGGTGAGCACACCAGAACCCGGCGCGATGCTGCCGTTCCCCGCTCCCGCGCAGTCGAGAGGATCTGCCGCTTGACGATGCGGAACTCTTCCAGCAGCCGGCTGACCGGGGCGCCCGGCACAATCATACCCTGCTCACGCAACCCGTCACGATCGACCTTGTGTTTGCGGCCGGAGAACCGGACCGGCTCGAACCCCTGGGTCAGGGTCATTTCGGCGGGCGCGGCGGGTAAAGTAACCGGCAGCGAATCAGCCACCGCCGCTACGATCGGGGCGGCGACGTGCTGCGGGGCAGCTGCCGGCGCTTCGGAAACCACGGCCGGTTCAGCCGGAGCAGCGTTTTCTGCCGACGCTGAATCCTTGCGCTTGCTGCGCACCTTGGCCCGCTTCATCGGTTCCTCGGGCAGCCGCACCGGCAAAGGCGCCGGTTTGAATGCGTCGAACCCGAAGGCGCCGCTGGCGCGCTCGAACAGCGAGCTTTCGTTCTTGTCCGGTTCGCCGGGGAGCGGGATCTT
>NCJP01000290.1 GCA_002278985.1 Erythrobacter sp. 34-65-8 | reverse complement strand
AACGATGAAGATGCTTGCATTTCGGACGACTTCTTCACCACGATGGTGGCCTATGAGCGACGTGCGCACCGATCCCCGGACCCAGCGGACCCTCGATGCGCTGCAGCGCGGGCTGCGTGAGCTGATGCCGACAGCCTCCCCGGCCGACATCGATGCCGCGGCCAAGCTGGCAGCGGAAAAGGGGATGCAGGGCAAGTTCGCCATCGCGCTGCAGAACACCACCCAGCAGCCGCTCCTGCCCGCGCTGGAAAACCGCGCCACCCGCGAGAAGCTGTTCAAGCTCTCGCTCACCCGCGCCGAGCAGGGCGGGCCGAACGACACCCGCGAACTGATCGCCCAGATCGTCCGCCTGCGCGCTGAAAAGGCCGCGCTGTTCGGGCATGACAGCTGGGGCAGCTATGCCCTGGTTGACCGGATGGCGAAGAAGCCGGAAACCGCGCTGGGCTTCATGACCGACATGGTCCCCGCCCTCGCCGCGACCCAGCAGCGCGAAGCGGCCCTGCTCAACGAGATGATCGCAGCCGAAGGCGGCAATTTCTCGGTCGAGCCGTGGGACTGGTACCGCTATGCCAACAAGGTCAAGGCGGAACGCTACGAGCTCGATGAAGACAAGGTCATGGAATACTTCCAGATTGACCAGGTCCTGGAAGACGGGGTGTTCTACGCCGCAAACCAGCTGTTCGGGCTCGACTTCAAGAAGCGCACCGACCTGCCGGTCTATCACCCGGACGTGACCACCTACAGCGTGTTCGACCGCGACGGGAGCGAGCTGGGGATCTTCTACTTCGACCCCTACCAGCGCCCGAGCAAGCGTGGCGGGGCGTGGATGAGCAACTTCGTCGACCAGAGCTACCTCTACGGCACCAAGCCGGTGATCTACAACGTGCTCAACATCCCCAAGGCGGCCGAGGGCGAGGTCCAGCTGGTCAGCTTCGACAACGTCAACACGCTGTTCCACGAATTCGGCCACGCGCTGCACGGCTTCTTCGCCGACCAGCAGTACGCAAGCCTCTCCGGCACCGCGACCGCGCGCGATTTCGTGGAGTATCCCAGCCAGGTCAACGAGATGTGGGCCACCTGGCCCAGCATCCTCGAAAACTACGCCAAGCACTACAAGACCGGCGAGACCATCCCGGCCGAGCTGATCGCCAAGATCGACGCGGCGAGCAAGTTCAACCAGGGGTATGACTTCGGCGAAGTCGTTGCCGCGGCACTGCTCGACATGAAGTGGCACGCGCTTTCGGTGGACGAGGCCGCGAAGATCCGCACCGCCGCCGATGTCGACGCGTTCGAGCGGCGCGCGCTGGAGGAGCTGGGGCTGAAGGTGGACCTGGTGCCGCCGCGCTATCGCAGCAACTACTTCAACCACATCTTCAGCTCGCCGGCCGGCTATTCGGCGGGCTACTACAGCTACCTGTGGACCGAGATGCTCGACCGTGACAGCCGCAAGTGGTTCCGCGACAACGGCGGCCTGACCCGCGCCAACGGCGACCACTACCGCGCCACCGTGATCAGCCGCGGCGGGACGATGGACTACTTCGAGATGTTCGAGAACTTCGCCGGGCGCCAGCCCGACGTGACCCCGATGCTCGAAGCGCGCGGCCTGACCGGCGGCGGCGGCATCGAACCCAGCGGCGAACCGATCATGGAAGCGGTCGGCGGGAAGTAATCCCTGCACCCGCCGCCGTTGTCCAACGTGGCAATGGTGGCGGGGGGTTGCCTGCGAATGCGGGGCGGGCCGAGGGCAGATTCAGTATGGTATCCGCGAAATTCTGTGTCCCCGAAATTCAAGCGTCTGGACTCGTGCAGAAAGCTGGGTAACATTTCGGAAAAAATTGGCACAATTGGTCGCGTGCTCTGC
>NCJP01000064.1 GCA_002278985.1 Erythrobacter sp. 34-65-8 | reverse complement strand
GCGCTGAAGCCCGGCAGCGAGTTCACACTCGGGTTGCTGTTGCTGCCGGTGATCGAAATCGGCACGGTGATCCCGGCACCGATCTCCGCTTGCTGCTGTGCAATCGGGCGATCAGTATCCCACAGCCAGCGCAGTGTGCTGACCACTGCAACAATCCCGCAGACAATCGCAAACGCATAGGCCTGCACGGTCAGCGCGAGGAAAAACCCGGCTGTAAACACCGCCGCCGCCATGGGCCAGCCGGAGGGGCCGGGCATCAGCTGGACATATTGTGGCTCCGCCATCACGGTAGAGGTAATCAGCGTCTCGCGCCGGCCGGTGACCGAGCGGGGCAGGAAATAGCGCCCCTCCTCCACTTCCCGGCAGATTTCCGGCCGGTCCCACAGCGGATCACGTGAGCTCACCACCGGGATCGAACGGGCTGAATAGAGCCCGGTCGGCAACCATTCGAGCGTGCTGCCGCCGTAGATGTTGCCGATATCCTTGGTCTTGGTGAAGCGCAGGTTGCGGGCACAATCGGCCAGGAACAGCAAAACCCCCGCCGCCATCACGAACGCCCCGGCGGTCGACAGCAGGTTGAGCAGGTCCAGTTTTCGCCCCGGCATATAAGTGTAGACCCGCCGGGGCATTCCCATCAACCCGGTGAGGTGCATCGGGAAGAAGGTCAGGTGCAGACCGCCGAACATCAGCCAGAACACCCATTGACCCACCCGGTCGGAGAGGGCGCGGCTGCTGGTCATGCCGTGCCAGTGGTAGAACGCCGCGAACATCGGGAACACCATCCCGCCCAGCAGGACATAATGCAGGTGCGCCACGATAAAGTAAGTGTCGTGCGCCTGCCAGTCGAACGGCACCATCCCCACCATCACGCCGGTCAGGCCGCCCATGGTGAACACGATCACGCTGCCGACCACGAACAGCGCCGGCGTGGTCCACCGGATTGTCCCGCTGGCGAGCGTGGCGATCCAGCAGAACACCTGGATTCCGGCCGGCAGGCTCACAGCCATGCTGGCAGCGGAAAAGTATCCCGCCGATACGCGCGGCATGTCAGTGGTGAACATGTGGTGCGCCCATACGCCGAAGCTGATGAAACCGGTGGCAACCAGCGCCAGCACGTTAAGCCGGTAACCGATCAGCGGGGTGCGCGCGACGGACGCCACCATCATCGACATCAGCCCGGCGGCGGGGATGAAAATGATATAGACCTCCGGATGGCCGAAGAACCAGAACAGGTGCTGCCACAAGAGCGGGTCACCGCCGCGTGTGGCATCGAAGAACGGCCAGTTGAAGGCGCGCTCGATCTCCAGCAGCATCGTGCACAGGATCACTGCGGGAAAGGCGACCAGGATCATCACCGCGAACACCAGCATGGCCCAGGCGAACATGGGCATCTTGTCGAGCGTCATGCCAGGGGCGCGGGTCCGCAGCACGCCGACGATGATCTCGATTGCCCCGGCGATGGCAGATATCTCGATGAAGCCGATGCCCAGCAGCCAGAAATCGACGTTGATATCCGGGCTGAAGGCAATCGATGTCAGCGGAGGATACATGAACCAGCCGCCGTCTGGCGCGAGGCCGACGAACAGCGAGAAGAAGAACAGCGTTCCTCCCACCGCATAGGCCCAGTAGGCATAGGCCGAGAGGCGCGGAAACGGCAGGTCCCGCGCCGCCAGCATCTGCGGCAGCAGCATGACGCCGATCGCCTCCACCATCGGCACCGCGAACAGGAACATCATCACCGTGCCGTGCATGGTGAAGAACTGGTTGTAGGTTTCCGCCCCCAGGAAGTCCTGCATCGGTGCGGCCAGTTGCACCCGCATGCCCAGTGCCAGAATGCCGGCGGCAACGAAAAAGCCGAACGCGGTGACGACGTACCAGAAGCCGACGTAGTTGTTGTTGACGGCGGTCAGCAGGCGCCATCCCCTGGGGGCCTGCCAGACCCGCTCCAGCTCCTCCACCTCGCTATCCGGACGCCTCTCGGTCGGGAAACGCGCGTAAAGCGCCGGATCGAAGCCGGTTTCCGACCTCATTGCTGCTGCCCGAGCCAGGTGGCGATCGCCTCGATTTCTTCTGCAGAGAGAACATCGTAGCTGGGCATGCGGTTGCCGGGCTTGATCGACTGGCTGTCACCGATCCAGCCCATCATGGTGCCCCGGTTGTTGGGCAGGATGCCTGCACCCAGCGTGCGGCGCGAGCCGACATGGGTGAGGTCGGGCCCGGCAAGCCCGGTGGCCTTCGTCCCGGCCACACGATGACAGGCAGCACAGCCGCTCTCCATGAACAGGGACTGGCCCTGTGATCCGGCTTCATCAGGCGGACCGTTTGCCAGATCGACTGGCGCCAGCGCCTGCGTCCTGCCTTGCCGCCACTCTTCCCAAGCCGCCGGTTCATGCGCCACCGCGACGAAGCCCATCAGGGCGTGCTGCATTCCGCAATATTCGGCGCAGACCCCGCCGAACTCCCCGGCCCGATCAGCCTCGACCCGCAGCAAGGTACGTCGTCCGGGAATCATGTCCTTCTTGCCCGACAGGTGCGGCACCCAGAAGCTGTGGATCACATCGGCCGATTCCAGTTCCAGCACCACGGGTACACCCACCGGAATATGGATTTCGTTGGCATCCTCCATGATCACTGCGCCGCTTCCGTCGAGATACTGGACCCGAAACCACCACATCTCGCCGGTCACGCGGATGCGCATCTCGTCACCGCGAATGGGCTCGGTCAGACTGGCGGTCAGGGTCAGCCCCCACACCAGCAACGCGGTAAGCACCACGCCGGGAAATGCCACGCCGCCGATCCAGATCGCCCGCTCGCCGCCCAGCATGGCTTTCCACCGCGCCGGGCCCTTCACCGCAACCCACAAGGCGGCGATGACGACGGCGGTGACGAACACGCCCAGGCCGAACAACGCCCATGCCAGCGTCGTCACGCTGTTCGCATATGGACCAGCCGGATCGAGCACCGGCGGCGGCCAGCCCCAGAACGCCTCAATCATGGTCCAGTCCGTAGAGATAGACCGCAATATCTTCCGCCTGCTGCGGGGTGACGGGCATGGCGGGCATGGTCGAACCCGGCTTTGCCGCAGGTGCATTGCGCACAAAGGCGGCCAGCACGTCGGGCCGGTTGGGCAGTTGGCCGGCGATGAGGCCGACATCGTCGAACCCCTCCAGCGAGGGTGCCAGCCGCCCGCGCGGCCAGTCGACACCAGGGATTTCGTGGCACGCGCCGCAACCGGCCTGCCGGATTGCCACCAGCCCGCGCGCTGCTGCCGCGCTGTCTGGTTCGCGGCGTGTTTCGACCGGGTTCTTGCACCCGGCCAGGCCCACTGCGAGCGCCATGACACCAGACATCACCGGCCATCGCAAATGCCAACTCCGCTCTGCCTGATTGCCACTGCCAAAGCCCCTCTGTTCAGGCCCACCCTTCGTGTGGGGAACCTTGCAACCGCCAGCTTCGTTCCCGCATCTCATGGATTCGACCATTTCCTTCCGTGCAGGTGTGCTGCTGATGAGCGCCGCTGTGGCCGCTGCTTCCTGCACGCCCGACCCGGTCAGGATTCCGTTCGACCAATCCGGCGAAATGGTTGCCTTGTCGGGAGGATCGGCAGGACCAAGAGCTGCGTGCCACACCTGCCACGGCCTCGACGGCGGGGGAGACGGCGCACGCGCACCCCGGCTTGCCGCGCTCGATCCGGGATACCTCGTGCGCCAGCTCGATTTCTTCGCAGACGGTCAGCGCAGCCATCCGCAGATGAGCTGGCTCGCCAAGCGGCTCGGCAGCGATGAGCGGATGGCCGTGTCGCTCCACTACGCGCAGATGGCGATGCCTGAGGATGGCCGGATCGATCCGTCCAGCAGTTGTACGCAATTCGATGCCGAACGCCTCTATCACGAGGGCGATCCGGCGCGGGGATTGCAGGCCTGCGCTTCGTGCCATGAGGCGGAGGGCTCCGATTCTGACAGTCGCGCGCCTTCGCTGGCTGGCCAGAGCAGCGCCTACCTGTCTGAACAGCTTCGCCGCTGGCGCAGCGGCGAACGCTACGGCGATCCGCTCGGGCAGATGCGGCAGGCCGCGCGGGCGCTTCAGGAGGAGGAAATCAGCCCGCTTGCGGATTATATCGCCCGGGGTCAGGCGCGCTCTCGTCGTCCGGAATCTCCGGCAGGATGCCCCTGACAATGTCGTCCCGGTCCCAGAAGTGATGCTTCAGCGCGGCACCGACGTGCAGCGGAACCAGCAGTGCCAAACCCACCACGCCGAAGAGGTGCAGGTCCAGCGCCAGCTCCAGCACCTGATTCTGCCACGCCGGGGACAGGGTGTGGAACGGCATCGGGGGAACGTCGACTATCCCTGCAAGACGCAGCGGCCACGCTGGCTGATAGACTGACCACATCGCCCACCCGCTGAGTGGCAACAAGGCAAACAGCGAGTAGAACGCATAATGGGTCAGGTGGGCCACGCGGCTCTGCCAGCCGGGCGCATCGGCATCGTTGACCGGATCAGGTATGAACAGGCGCCACAGGAAACGCAGCACGGCCAGCAGCAGGATCGCCAGGCCCAGTTCGCTATGGAGCTGGTAGGCTGCCAATTTGTCTGCCCCCGCAGGATAACGCCACAAGGTCCAGCCAAGCCATAGCTGGTACAGCACCAGGCCAGCCATGATCCAGTGGAACCACACCCCGACCGGGGAATACCTGCCCTCCTCGGTGTGACTGACCGCCCATTGCCGGATCAGGCGGTGCAGTCTCATGCCGCACGCTTTTCGCCGCCCAGCGCGCGATAGAGAATTGCCAGGGCCGCCAGCAGATAGACCAGGCTCGCTGGTGCCCACATCACGATGCCGGCGATCTGCTGGTCCTCCAGCGCCGACAGGCCCCAGGCCCGGGCCGATATCCAGTGCGGTTCGTAGAAGGCACGCGGAGCAAAGGTGAGCAGCGCGCCGAGCGCCCCCATGGAAACCATGGTCGCCAGCAACATCGCGGCGGCAGCAGGCGCCTCAGCGCGAACGACCTTGGCCCACCACACGGCGGCAGACCCGGCAATCGTCACCTGCATTACCCAGAACTCGAGGTCGCTGCTCATTGCGGCCGCATAGAGCGGCGGCGCGTGCCACAACCAGAAGATCATGGCGTGCAGTGCGGTCCACAGCACCGGCGAACCGGGCAGGTCCGTCCGATGCAGGCGAAGGGCCGCGACCAGCAGCGGGGCGAGCACGGCCGCAAGTGCCACGTCATGCAGTATCCGGACGGTAAAGAGCGCCGAACCGAGCGCGCAGAACGGGCTCACGAACAGGAAGACTGCAACGCCGAGGGCTGCTGCCGCGTATCCCGCGCGCACCCGGTCACGATAGCGCCAGGCGGCCAATGCCAGCCCTGCCAAGGCAGCGAGCAGAACCGGGTCTGGGTTCCAGCGCACCAGCCATTCGGTGGGCAGTGGTGCCTCCCCGCAATAGGGCAGCCATAGGGGCAAGGTCGGTTCTCCCAGCTGTGGTCCTGATCGGACAACAGCCGTGCTGGCCAACCCGTTCCCGGTTCGCCTAGACCGGCTTCTTGTGCTGAAGCCCGCTGCGCTTGCAGCTCGCCACCAGATCGCCATGCTGGTTATAGGCCCGGTGCGCGAACGTGACGATGCCGGCATTGGGGCGCGATTTGCTGGTCCGCAGCTCGATCACTTCCGTCTCGATCCGCAGGGTATCGCCGATGAACACCGGCGCGGGGAAGCGCACCTCGTCCCAGCCGAGGTTGGCAATCGCGGTGCCCAGCGTGGTGTCGCCAACGGAAACGCCCACCATCAGGCCCAGAGTGAAGGTCGAATTGACCAGCACCCGGCCATAATCGCTTGCCTTCATGTATTCGGCATCGAGGTGCAGCTGCGCCGGGTTGTGCGTCAGGGTGGAGAACAGCAGGTTGTCCGTTTCCGTCACCGTGCGGCGGATCGGATGGTCGAACACCTGCCCCACGCTGAGCTCGTCAAACCAGATGCCGGGCATGGCCAATTCTCCTTTTGTGCCGCAACGCACGCCGGATAGACCAGCGCCCCGTGAAATGCCAACGCCCCCGCTCCCGGAAAAACGGTGCGGGGGCGCCAGTCATTTCGGGACCGTCAGAACCGCATGGCGAGGCCGGCCGAGAGCACCCAGGGATCGACCTTGTGGACCGTCTCGATCGCCAGCGTATTGCCGGCAAACCACTGCGCGGTGGTATCTACGAAATACTTCTTCGCATCGAGGCTGACCGACATACCCTGGTCGTTGATCGGGATATCGGCACCCGCCTGGAGCGCGATGCCGAGTTCATTCGACATCTTGAAGCGGGTCACGCCCAGCGGAATGGTCGCAGCACCCGGCTTCTCGTTGATCCAGATGAAGTAGGTCGGGCCGGCCCCGACATAGGGCTTGATCCCGCCGAGATCGAAATGGAACTTGGCGGTGAAGGTAGCCGGGATAACCTTGGCGTCCGACACCAGCTCGGCCCCGGCCGGCAGCCCGGCGACAGCGTCGACATCGTGCTGGGTCATGCAGCAGATCGTCTCGACCGAGAAATTGTCGGAAAAGAAGTACTCGATCGCCACAGTCGGCACGACGTTGTCGTTGGCCTCGGTCTGGGTGGCTGCGGGCAGTCCGACGATATCGGTGTTGACCCGCTTGATCTTGCCATCGGGCAGAACTGCCGTTGCGAGAACCTTGACCTGGAGCGGTCCTTGCTCGTCCTGGGCAAGTGCGGGCGTGCTGCCCAGAGCAAAGGCAGCGGCAAGAGCGGCAGAGCCTGCCAGCAGCGCGAATTTCATTGGTCTTCCCTCCGCTTCGCAGTGGCCACACTTTGCGACCGAGGATTTTGCGAAGCGGGGTTCAACTAGGCCCGCCGAATCGGCCCGACATTGACGCAGGTCAAAGACTCATCGCCACCCGGGCATCATTGGGGGCATCATGATGCACAGCGCCCCTGCTCCGGTGGAAAACCACCCGCGTGCGGTTTTCGGACCGTTCGCGCAGACATTCCTGCCCTCGGGAACGCCGGATGATATCGTGTCCGAACTGATGGCAATCGGCCATCTGGTCAGCGCCAAGCGGTGCGCCAGGGCATTCCTGGACCCGGCGGTTGACCAGATGGTCTACCTGTCCCGAGGCGCCACCAAACTGGTTGCCACCGCATCGGAAGGGCGGGAGCAGATCGTCGCCTTCCACTTTGCCGGAGACCTGATTTCCGTGCCTGCCAGCGCGCAGCATGCCTATTCGCTCCATGCTCTGGTCGACAGCCAGCTGCTCACGTTCCCCACCCGCCAGTTCGTCGACTGCGCCGAACGATCCCCGGCGGTGCTGCGCCAGGTGCTCGACCGGGTGCTGGTCGCGTTGCACCGGTCACGCGACAAGGCAGTCGGGCTGGGGCGCAAGAACGCCGAAGAGCGTCTCGCCAGTTTCTTCGTGGCGATGGCCCAGCGGATCGGACGGCCCGAAGGCAAAGGCCTGGTACTCGATCTGCCAATGTCACGGCGGGACATCGCAGACGCGCTCGGCCTCACCATCGAAACCGTCAGCCGCCAGCTCGGGCGGCTGCGCGAACTTGGGCTGATCGAAACCTCGGGTCGGTCGGGTGTGCGGCTGCTCCAGCCGTCGGCGCTGGAAGCCCGGGCAGCCCATTTTCAACTCACCGCATAAACGAACAGATTTGACTCAGGTCAAAGTGCGCCGCGCCGGGGGCGACTAGGTATCCGGCAAACGGAGGGACGAATCCCATGGAATCAGTACTGGGCCGGGTTGGCTTGTGGTTCGGGGTTCTGCTGCTGGCAGTCGTAGCGATTGCCACCACGCAGGACGCCGGTTTTGCCGTGCATGCGACAATTGTCGCGGTCGCGGCGTTTGGGCTCATCTGGGCGACGGCGGGCAGCTATGACCCGATGGCGCGGGCGCAGAGCCTGTTCCGGATGCCGGATGCCCCGTCCCGCTATGACGACGAGGTGATCCGCTGGGGTGTGCTGGCAACGATCTTCTGGGGCATTGCTGGCCTGCT
>NCJP01000063.1 GCA_002278985.1 Erythrobacter sp. 34-65-8 | reverse complement strand
AATCGAGATGGTCGCACCGCTGGCGGCGCTGATATTGGCGGTGCCCCCAAAGGTATTGACGGCCGTGCCGCCAAGGGGATTGGTGGGCGAAAGCGGATCGTCATTCGCCGAACTGTCCAGCAAGGCCTGGTTGCCAATGATCACAGATCCGCTGTTCTGTGCAAGGATCGTCGTCGTGCCGCCGGTCGCGTCTCCGCCAGGGCCGCCCACCGCAATCGCCTGCAGGTCAACCGCACCACCGACCTCGATCAGCCCTCCGTCGGTATTCAGGATAGCCGTCCCGCCGGTGCGGGTGCCGGCTCCCTCCAGCGCATTCGCATAAGCGGTCACATCGCCACCCACCGACAGGGTCGAGCCGGTCAGCGCAAACAAATCAATCGTTCCGGCGGTACGGTCCGGCCCGGTGTCCAGTCCGCCCGACGTGGCGAGAAGCGAGCCGCTGATCGAAAGATCCGAGCCGTTGATCGCATGGAGACGAACAAGATTGCGCGCGCCAACCGTGAGATCGCCGTCAATCGAGAGCGGGCCGAGATTGGCAAAGGCCTGGAAATCGCTGCTCGCTGAAGCCGTCACGCTGGATGAGATTGCGGCACTGTCGATCGTGATCGATGCGCTGATGCCGTTGTCGGGTGCGATGACACTGCCGTTAACATCGCTACCGGCCGAAAGGATGATCTCCCCGTTGACGATGCCGGCGCTGGCGGCGGGCGAAAAGCCGAGATTGCCGGAAAACAGCATGGAGACCGGGTTGATCTGGCCCTTGGCCACGGCATAGATCAGATGGTTGTCGCCCGCGCCGGTGCTCGATGGCCCGCCGATGTTTCCATCAAGCGTCATCGCGGTGCCGACACTCGTTCCCACCGGGATAACGATGTCGAACAGGCCATTGCTGTAGGTCAGGTTGACCTGCTCGGCAGCGACATAGGCGTGGCTGCCGTTGATGCTGACATCGCCAAACACATTGACCTGGGCGGCGGCCGCAATGAAGAAGCTGTTCTGGGCCGTGCCGATGATCTGGGCGCCGGGATTGATGGTAATCCCGGCCGTTGTTCCGGTCTGGCCGATCAGGTTGAGTGACCCGGCTCCGACCGCGAAGTTGTTGAAACTCGTCACGTCAGGATCGAGCGCCGTCAACATCAGGCCGCCGATGTCGAACACCGCGCTCGATCCGATCAGGAAACCGGTGGGGGAATAAAACGCCACAACGCCGCCCGCACCCAGGTTGCCAAGCCCATCCTGCAGCCGCGTTATGACAGTGCCGTTCATCACTGCCACGTTACCGTTGGTGGACGGGAGAATGCGGTTGAGAGCGGCAAAGCCGCCCTGCCCGGGGGCATCGAAGAAGGTCGCGGTATTGCCAGCGGGCAGGAAGTCGAGCGCGTTACCGGCAACGTCCTGCGCGGGGGTCCAGTCGATCACCACGGTCGGCGTGGTCACCTCGATTGAATCGGCACCCGGTATCGAGCGATCGATATTGGCGTTTCCTTGCACCACCAACGGTGTCGCCTGAAAAGCCTGGGCGCTGGCGCGTTCCGGGGCGAGGAAGAGCGAAACGGCGAGCGCGCTGACGCCGCATCCGAGCAGCAGGTGCGTACGGTTCTTGCAGACAACGGCCATGTCAGAAACTCCAGGGAAGCAGGCGGGCGGTCAGGGAGAACAGCAAACGGACGTCACCGCGTGAGGTGGCGAAATCCGGGCGCTTGAGCGGGACGGCAACCGAGAAGTCCCCCTGCAGCTTAGATCCGAGCACGGCCCGGATGCCGCCCCCGGCTGACCACAGCCGATCCGGGTTGAGCCCCTTGCGGCTTGGGTCCTCGTTCCAGGCCCAGGCCATGTCGGTGAAGACGTACGGCTGAATTACGGGTTTGTTGGCAGACTTGGGTGCAAGGCTGCCGTAGCGGATTTCAGCAGAAAGCCCGATGCCGCTGTCACCCAGGACCGCACCGGGATTGTAGCCCCGGCCGATCGAATACGTGCCGGCAGCAAACTCTTCGAAAGCCGGGAGAGCGTCGTCGCTCCATTGCGTTTCGGCAGCCAGCGCCACGGTCCAGTCTGGTGTGGGGCGGAACTCTGCTCCTACCTCTGCGCGGACCAGGAAAGGGGTCGAATCCGCCTCGATACGGCTTGGCGGGGCCTGACCTCCGACGATGCAGCCGAGCGGATTGACGCGGCAATCGGGGCTGGCACCGAATATATCGATGCCGTGCCGGCCCTCGAGCGCAAACCGGAAACGCTTCCTTGGCTCATACGCCGAATAGCCATCCACGCGGGACACGCTCGCAGCATCGGTAAACTCGCCCGCAACCCGCGCAAACAATGTCCTGACCCGGTCCCTGGTCAGCAGGATCCTGTTCACGTCAACATCCTGATCGACGTAGTCGAACCCGAAATCGGCCGCGACGCTGGCAGTCCGGCTGCGCCGCAAGGGATAGCTGGCCTGGATGGAGGCGAGCAGGGTTTCCGATTTGACATCGAAGCCGGGCAGGCCAATGTCTGGATTGGTCACGCTGTAGGTGACCGCACCGGCGAAGCGCAGGCCTTCCTTTCCTACCCTGAAATCGTGGCCCAGCTGGACTGTGTGCTGCTCTTCGAACTCCAGCGTAGAGAACAGCGCCATGCTAGTCCGGTCACCCATGCCGGTAATGTCATAGATCTCGCCGCGCAGCAGACCGCCAAACCGCCCGATCGCCCGCGAACCGTAGTTCTGGATATTGAGATCAAGCGAACCCCGCCGACGGATGACCGCAATCTCTCCGGTCAGGTCGCCGGGCGCGCCCCCTGCAGCTGGCCTGAGCGACAGGCGGACATCAACCCCTGGCAGGTCGTCCGCGAGCAGCAGATAACGCTCCGCGTCCCTGGTGTTGAACACCGGCTCATCTGTCAGCTGCTCAAGGTATGATGCGACGAGCCGCTCTGATGGCCCCGCCTCGCCACGAACCCGCAACGCGGTCAGGCGGCCGAACACCACCTGGAAATCCGCCACCCCGTCACTCAGGTTCTGCTCGGGAATTTCGACGGTCGCCAGATAGCCTTGCTGCTGCAGCGCCGTGCTGGCCTTGGCGCGGATGTCGCACAGCGCGGCGAGCGGCAGCTCACGCCCCAGATAGCCTGCGTAACTGTCAGCCAGGGAAAGGCCCGGAACGCGATCGAGTCCGCCAAATGCAACGCCGGAAAGGGTGAGGCGGATGTCTGCGTATTCGGCCCGGTCCAAGGCACAGGGTGCCCGCTCCATCTGGCCATCGATCGTCAGCGTCGGGCCCTCCTGCGGCCGTATCTGACTGGGAGGGATGAGTTCATCGCGGGTCGGCGGAACCAACGCCGCGGGCACGGTTTGCGCACTGGCAGGCATCGTGGGTATGGCCAGAGCGATGCCCACCAGTGCGGTGGACAGCAGATGGCTCGATTTCGGATGGGCCACCCATGGGCCTGTTGCCGCAGCCATGCTGCGCGACGCGGTAAATCCTGACAAGGTCGTCCCCCAACGCAAACCCCACTTCGCGCCCTGCGGCACGAAGCAATACTTGCGACCCTGTCACGGCTTTCCGGTTCGGCACCCCCCAAAGGCACCCCCAACTGCGGGCATCCGACTCCGGCTGCCCCCATCCCGCGCTTAAGGAAATATAGGACTGTGAGGCGATTGCAAGGTTACCGTCTCATTTCCCTATTTTGCGGTAGGCGTATCCGGAATCGTCCGGGGGAATGCTGCCCGGCTATCGGCCCCGCTTCAGGATCTCGTCCATCTGTGCCTGCAGCACCGGGTCCCACTGAGCCTGCAACTCGCGCACCCGGGCGATCAGCGCCTCGTTCTCGTGGTAGGGGATATCGAGGCGATAATGCTCGGCAATCGACCGCATCGAGCTGCGATCCATGGCCTCGAAGGCGTCGGACATGGCCTGGGCCTGTTGACGGTCGATCCCGAGCGCCTGATAGGCAGACCGGCCCATGCGGACCGAGCTGTCATAGGTTTCGCGGATAATGTCGCGGCACCCGTAGGACCACAGCTCGAACACATGGTTGCGGTCGATCGCGCGGGCCGTGACGTGCAGGTTCGGGAAATTGGCGAGAGCGTACTTGACCAGCTTGTCGATCTGCTCCCGCTCGTCGAGCGCCACGACCAGCAATTTCGCCCGCTCGATCCCGGCCGCATGGAGCAGGTCAGGCCGGGTGGCATCGCCGAAGTAGCTGCGGAAGCCGAACTTGCGGACGATTTCGAGATGGGCGGAATCGTAGTCGATCACTGTGGTCTGGAACCCGCCGGCCTGCAGCATCCGGTCGACGATCCCGCCCATCCGCCCGCGCCCGGCGATGATGACCGGATGCTCTTCCTCGATCCTGTCCGCGTCCCGCGCCGCGCCGCCGCAGTACATCCGCGCGATGACCTTGTCATAGACGATGAACAGCAGCGGCGTGGCCAGCATGGTCAGCGCTACCACCAGCAGAAGGAGGTCGGCGAGGGGTTCGGCAAACACCGCGTTCGCCACCGCAAAGGCAATCAGGACGAACGCAAACTCGCCCGCCTGGGCGAGCGAGAGCGCCACCAGCCACCCGGCTTCGCGCCGAATGTCCGCCAGGCGCGCGATCACCAGCAGGATGAGCAATTTCGCCGCAATCACGACTGCGGCCCAGAACAGCACTTCGGTGTACCGCTCCGATGCCAGCACGAAGTCAATCCCTGCGCCGACCGTGATGAAGAAGAGCCCCAGCAGCAGCCCCTTGAACGGTTCGACATCGGCTTCCAGTTCGTGCCGGTACTCGCTGTTGGCCAGCACCACCCCGGCGATGAAGGTGCCCAGCGCTGGCGACAGGCCGACGAAGGTCATCAGCAGGGCAATCCCGATTACGAAGGCCAGTGCAACGGCGGTAAACAGCTCACGCAGGCGTGCCGTGGCAATGAAGCGGAAGACCGGGCGGGTCAGGTAGTTGCCGATCAGAGCCACCAGGGCCACCGCGCCGACCGTGGTGACCCCCGCCAGCCAGCCCGGCATTCCCTCAGTCAGGGTCCATCCCCCGCCGTGGCCGTGCCCACCGCCGCTGCCGCCATTGTGCGCCAGACCGGCCAGTTCCGGCAGGGTCAGCAGCGGCAGCAGGGCGAGGATCGGGATGACCGCCACGTCCTGGAACAGCAACACCGAGAAGCTTGCTTCCCCGCCTTCGTTCCGGAGAAGGCCCTTCTCGGTCAGCGACTGGACCACGATCGCGGTGGACGAAAGCGCCAGCACCATGCCCACCGCCAGCGCCGTCTGCCACGCCTGGCCCCAGGCCAGCGCCACGGCTGCCAGCACCAGCGTGGATGCGACCACCTGGCCGCCGCCCAGCCCCAGCAGCCGCCCGCGCATGGCCCAGAGCTTCTTCGGCTCCATCTCCAGCCCGATCAGGAACAGCATCATCACCACACCGAACTCGGCGAAGACCTGCAGCGCTTCGATGTCGACCTTCAGCGCCAGCAGGAGCGGGCTGATCGCCATTCCTGCCAGCAGGTACCCCAGCACGGAGCCGAGCCCGAAGCGGGTGGCGAGTGGAACCGCGACGATACCCGCAACCAGGATCATGAAGGCGATCACGAGGAAGTCGGTCATGATCGCGCTCCCCCCTCGCCGCCGGCCCTAGAAGTGCAGTGCCCGCCCGTAGGCGCTGAGCACGCTTTCGTGCATCATCTCGCTCAGCGTCGGGTGCGGGAACACCGTCTGCATCAGCTCCGCCTCGGTTGTCTCCAGCGTCTTGCCGACAACGTAGCCCTGGATCAGCTCGGTCACTTCCGCGCCGATCATGTGCGCGCCGAGCAGCTCGCCGGTCTTGGCGTCGAACACGGTCTTCACGAAGCCTTCCGCCTCACCCAGCGCGATTGCCTTGCCGTTGCCGATGAAGGGGAAGTTGCCGACCTTGACCGCGTAACCGGCTTCCTTCGCCTTGGCCTCGGTCAGGCCGACGCTTGCGATCTGCGGATGGCAGTAGGTGCAACCGGGGATGTTGCCCCGGTCGAGCGGGTGCGGGTGGACATCCTTGTTGCCCAGCTCCTGCGCGATCGCCTCGGCGGCGGTCACGCCCTCGTGGCTCGCCTTGTGCGCCAGCCATGGGCCCGGGGTGCAGTCGCCGATGGCCCACAGGCCCTTGGTCATGGTCCGGCCATAGGGGTCGATCTGGATGAAGCCGCGGTCCATCTCCACCAGTGTGTCGAGGCCCAGGTTCTCGGTGTTGGGCACGATCCCGATGGCGACGATGCAGTGGCTGAACTCGGTCTCGCTGACCTTGCCGTCCTTTGCCTTGATCCTGGCCTTCACGCCCTTGTCGGAGACCTTCAGGTCTTCCACCCCGGCCCCGGTCATGATCGTCATGCCCTGCTTCACCAGGCTCTTCTCGAGGAAGGCGGAGACGTCTGCGTCCTCCACCGGCACGACCCGGTCGAGCATCTCCACCACGGTCACATCCGCACCCATGTCGTTGTAGAAGCTGGCGAACTCGATCCCGATCGCGCCGCTGCCGATCACCAGCAGCTTCGTGGGCATCTCGGGCGGGGTCATCGCAGTGCGGTAGGTCCACACCCGCTTGCCGTCCGCCGGCGCAAACGGCAGGTCGCGCGCGCGGGCGCCGGTCGCGACGATCACGTGCTTGGCGGTGAGCGTCTCTTCACCCTTGTCGCTCTTCACCGTCAGGCTGGTGGGGCCGGTCAGCGTGCCCTCGCCCATGTGGACGGTGATCCTGTTCTTCTTCATCAGGTGGGTGACGCCCTGGTTGAGCTGCCTGGCCACCCCGCGGCTGCGCTTCACCACCGCCTCCAGGTCCGCCTCGATCGTGCCCGCCACCTTCAGGCCATAGGCGCTGGCATGGTCCATGTAGTGCTTGATCTCGGCACTGCGCAGCAGCGCCTTGGTCGGGATGCAGCCCCAGTTGAGGCAGATCCCGCCGAGCAGCTCGCGCTCCACAATCGCGGTCTTCAGCCCCAGCTGCGCGCAGCGGATCGCCGCGACATAGCCGCCGGGGCCGCTTCCGAGCACGATTACGTCGTATTGGTCAGCCATGGTTCGTCTCACTCAGCCTTCGTTTGGTCGCAGACATGGACCACTTGTTACACAGTCCTGGCGAAGAAAAGTTGCCCGCTCGCGGGGGTGGAGAATGCGGGGGTGCGGTGAAGAGGATCGCGAAGGCCATGCCCCGCTTTTGCACACCTGTGGGTCTGTAGGACAGAGGTCATTCACCCCCTCTCCTTCCCACGCGCTGGCGCGCGCGGGCCCCTTCCTCTCCAGCAAGGGAAGAGGAGAAGTCTAGCCCCTCTCCCTTTACGGGAGAGGGGTTGGGGAGAGGGATTTCGAGCGCAGCGAGAACGGCCTCCGCCACCCCATCCGTGTTGTTGAGAATATCGTTGTTCCAGAACCGCAGAACGCGGAAGCCTTGAGCTGAAAGCCAATCGTCACGGGCTTGATCTGCAGCGCTCTCCGCATGCTGCGACCCGTCCGCTTCGACAATCAATCGCGATTTGAAGCAGATGAAATCGACTATGTAGTCACCGATCTGCTCCTGCCGCTTGAATTTCCACCCCGCCAATCGGTGCGACCGAAGTGCGGACCACAACCGCCGCTCCGCCTCAGTCGGCGCTTTGCGCATCCGCTTGGCGAGGCCGAGCAAGTCGCGCTCGCCCCCTCTCCTTCCCACCGCTGCGCGGCGGGCCCCTTCCTCTCCCGCAAGGGGAGAGGAGTTATCTTTCTTCCCCCTCTCCCCTCGCGGGAGAGGGCCGGGGAGAGGGGGCTGCAACCCGTCAACCACGTGCAACCCCATCCACCGCGCGCGGACGGTCATTCTCGTCGAGCAGGACGAACTTGAAGGTGCCCCGCGCCACGCTGGTCTCGGTTTCGCCGTTGCGGGTCCGGCCGACGGCTTCGGCGGCGATGGTGAGCGAGGTCGTGCCGCTGGCAACCACCTCGCAATAGACGCTCAGTTCGTCGCCCACCTGCATCGCGCCGGGAAAGGTGAAATCGGTTGCATGGACCACCACCGCCTTGCCCCGCCCGGTGCGGCTGGCGAGCGAGCCTGCGCCCAGCGCCATCTGGCTCATCAGCCACCCTCCGAACAC
>NCJP01000289.1 GCA_002278985.1 Erythrobacter sp. 34-65-8 | reverse complement strand
TCAGCCGGGGACTTGCGTTTTTCCATGGTCAGGAATTGCTGCTCGCAGGTGAGCTTGCCGCGCAGGGAGATACCGCATTGCGAATTGGAACGCGGCTTGCAGACCATTTCCTGCATGCTGGCCGGCTTGAGGCGACCGAGCAGCTCATTGCGCCCGATGGTTCGCAAATCCGGCTAAGCCCGTCAGTCGATGGCAAGATGATCCGGGTCCTGCCGCGCTAGCTTTGTACTCCAGCGGAGCGGTGAGTGGCCTAGCTGAAGGCTTTCGCCAGCAGTTCTGCTTTTGCCGCGTTATATTCGCGCTCCATCCGGTCAACCCGGTCAGCCACGGTTTCGACAGCATTGACCACGCCAACACCCTGGCCTGATCCCCAGATGTCCTTCCAGGCCTTGGCCTTTGTGTTGCCGCCGCTGCCGAAATTCATCTTGCTGGGGTCGCTGGTAGGGAGGTTGTCGGGATCGAGGCCGGCCTTCTCGATCGAGCCGCGCAGATAATTGCCATGAACCCCGGTAAACAGGTTCGTATAGACGATGTCCCCTGCGGAACTGTCTACGATCTCCTGCTTGTAGGCTTCGTCCGCATTGGCTTCTTTGGTCGCGATCCAGGCCGATCCGATATAGCCGAAATCTGCGCCCATGGCCTGCGCAGCGAGCACCGAGCGTCCGTGGGCAATGGAACCTGACAAGGCCACCAGCCCGTCAAACCAGCTGCGGATTTCCTGCATCAGGGCGAATGGCGACTGTGTTCCCGCATGGCCGCCAGCCCCTGCGGCAACCGGGATCAGGCCGGTTGCACCTTTTTCGATCGCCTTGCGGGCAAAGCGATCATTAATGACATCGTGCAGCGAAATACCGCCCCAGCCCTTGACCGCGGCGAACACTTCTTCCCGCGCGCCGAGCGAGGTAATGACCATCGGCACCTGCCACTTGGCGCAGACTTCCATATCCTCTTCCAGCCGGTCGTTGCTGCGATGGACAATCTGGTTGACTGCATAAGGGGCAGCGGGGCGATCCGGGTTTGCGCGATTATGCGCTGCCAGTTCTTCGGTAATCCGGTGGAGCCATTCATCGAGCATGCCCGAAGGCCGGGCATTGAGTGCGGGGAAGGAGCCAATGATCCCGGCCTTGCATTGTGCGATGACCAGTTCCGGCCCCGAGATGATGAACAAGGGGGAGCCAATGACGGGCAGGCGCAAGCGGTCAAACGGGGCGGGAAGCGGCATCCGGTAACTCCAGTTGTATTTTGCAATCTAGTTGCCGCCCTATTGCGTGACAGGCAGATTGTCGAGAGGCGAGAAAGCCCTACGCCAGCAAATCCTCGATCCCGTATACACGCGCCGCGGTGCCAGCATAGAGCGCCCGTTTATGCTCTGCTGATGCCCCGGATGTGATCCGCTTGAAAGCGTTCCACAGCACGTCGTAACTCGCGCCCCAGCGATCCACGGGATAATTGCTCTCGAACATGCCCCGTTCGGGCCCGAAGGCTTCGATGCAGGTCTCGATATAGGGCCGCCATAGTGCAGCCAGCTCTTCCGACCCGCAGCCATTTGCAGGGCCGTCTTCCGGCATTCCGCAGAACGCCATGGCGAGCCCGCCGAGTTTGATGGTGACATTGGGACATTGGGCGAGTTCCTGAATTGCTTCCTGCCACGGCGTGAAGCGCTCGCCGAGGCGGCCGCGATAGCTCGCAATGTTCAACGGCGTACCGCAATGGTCGAGCACAATCGGTTGATCCGGAAACGCCCGCGCAAGGTCATCATGCTCGTCAAGGCGGGCCAGGCGGTGGATGGGTTGATCGAACAGTTGCTGCCGCTTCTCGAACCGGGCGACATCCTGATTGACGGGGGCAACAGCCATTTTCCGGACACCATCCGCCGCACCCAGCT
>NCJP01000288.1 GCA_002278985.1 Erythrobacter sp. 34-65-8 | reverse complement strand
GCCGTGGATCGAAGAGCCCGACACCCGCGCCGCGCGCGAAGCCGATCTGCTGCGCAATCTGGCCACCGCAATCGTCAACCGCCGCCTGCAGCGGCTGGCCCTGGCCGACAACCCGCCGTTCCGTGCCGCCGGCTTCGGTACCGGAGACGTTTTCGAGACGGCGCGGCAGACCTCGCTCACCGTGAATGCCATTGACGGCCAGTGGCAGCGCGGGATGGAAGCGGCGATCGCCGAATATCGCCGCGCCATGACGTACGGTTTCTCCGAGGCCGAACTGGCGGAACAGCTTGCCCGCCTGCGCACCGCTTACGAAAATGCAGTCGCCGGGGCCGCCACGCGGACCAACGCCGCCTTCGCCAACGCCGGAATCGCGCTGGCCCGCGACGGCCGGATTCCTGTCTCACCGCAAGACCAGCTGGCCCTGTTTGAAGCGGTTGCCGCGCGCGCCACCCCTGCCCTGGTGCTGGACGCCCTGAAAGGCCACGCCCTCCCGCTCGACGAGGCACTGATCCGCTATCAGGGGCGTGCCGCACCGACCGGCGGGGCAGAGGCCCTGCGGACCGTGTTCGACACGGCCATGGCAGCGGAGGTCCTGCCGCAGGAGGCTGCGGCCAGCACCGCCTTCGCCTATACCGAATTCGGCCAGCCCGGCACCGTAGTGGCCGACAGCGTCGAACCGGCGCTCGGCATCCGCACCCTGCGCTTTGCCAACGGGGTCATGCTCAATCTCAAGCGCACCGAACTGGAGCAGGACCGGGTCCGCGTGGCGCTTACGCTTGACGGCGGCAGCCTCCTCGACACCCGCGAGTCACCGCTTGCGACGGCCCTCACCGGCCTGTTCGCGTCGGGCGGTCTGGGCCAGCATTCGTTTGACGAACTCCAGTCGGTGCTGGCGGGGCGCACGGTCGGGGCATCGCTTGCCGCCGACAGCGATTCCTTCCGGATCGATGCCGCCACGACGGTGCGCGACCTGGAGCTTCAGCTACACCTGATGGCTGCCTATCTGACCGACCCCGGCTACCGCCCCGAAGCCGTCGTGCGCTACCGCAACGGGCTGGACGATTACTTTGCCCGGATCGAGGCTACCCCCCGCAGCGTCCTGTCGGTGCGCGAAGGCGAGATCCTGTCGGACAACGATCCCCGATTTTCGCTCCAGCCGAAAGAGGCCTATGCCGCGCTCGATTTCGATGTCCTGAAGGCCGCGCTGGGTGACCGGCTGGGCAGCGGGGCGATCGAGCTCGCTCTGGTCGGCGATATTGACGAGCAGGCTGCAATCGATCTGGTCGCGCGCACCCTCGGCGCCTTGCCGCCGCGCGAAGACCAGTTCCGCACCTATGCCGACAACCGTGACCGCAGCTTTACCGCCGACCGATCCCGCCGGGTGCTGCGCCACGGTGGCGGCGCTGACCAGGCGCTGGTCCGGCAGGTCTGGCCGACCATTGACGACAGCGATGCGGTGACCGTGTCGACCCTGGCGCTGCTGCGGGCCGTGGTCGACCTCGAAGTGACCGAAACCCTGCGCGAAAAGCTCGGCAAGACCTACTCGCCTGGTGTCGCCAACCAGCAGAGCGATGTCTGGCCCGGCTACGGCACCTTCAGCGTGACGGCGACCGTCACGCCCGATGAGGTTGAGGCAACCAGTGCGGCCATCCGCGAAAGCCTGGCTGCCCTGCGCGCCGCCATCGGATTCCGGGAACTCAGACAGCGCCAGTCGCCGTTCCGTTTGAAACGCCGTCGCACACCTCCCTATATTCTGCCCGATGCTCGCCGCGCTCGCCCTGCTGCAACTCAGTTTGGCCGTGATGCTCCTGCTCCGGCTCGGCGGCGGGCGGACACGTCGGCCGCCCGAGGCGCCGCTGCCTCAGGGAACTGCCGACGCACCCGGT
>NCJP01000062.1 GCA_002278985.1 Erythrobacter sp. 34-65-8 | reverse complement strand
CGGCGGCACCCCCACGCTTGTGCTCGATGCCAGGACCCTCAAGGTCGAGCGCCAGCACCGCTCGCACGCCGGAACGATCCGCAACTGTGCCGGCGGGGTGACCCCCTGGGGCAGCTGGCTCACGTGCGAGGAACCGTCCAGCCTGCTCACCCGCACCACCCACCACGGCTATGTGTTCGAAGTGCCGGCCACGGCAACAGGGCTGGTCGATCCCGTGCCCCTGAAGGCGATGGGCCGCTTCAACCACGAAGCCGCCTGCATCGATCCGGCCAGCGGCATGGTCTACCAGACCGAGGACCGGGAGGACGGCTTGCTCTACCGGTTCGTGCCCAAAGTGGCGGGCAAGCTGGCTGAAGGCGGAACCTTGCAGGCGCTGGTGATCGAAGGGGGCGTGACCGACACCCGCAACTGGAGCGGGCTGGACGTGGCGCGCGGAGCCAGACTGCCGGTGCGCTGGATCGACCTCGACGATGTCGAAGCACCCAAGGACGATCTGCGCACCCGAGGCATTGCGGCTGGCGCGGTTCCGTTTGCGCGGGGTGAGGGCATGTGGATGGGCGAGGGCGAGCTCTACTTCTGCTGCACCAACGGCGGCGCGGCCAAGCTGGGCCAGATCTTCCGGCTGGTGCCGGGCCGCGGCGGCAAGGCCGACACGCTCGAGCTGTTCTTCGAATCCGACAGCACCGAGCAGTTCAACTATGGTGACAACCTGGTGGTCGCGCCCAATGGCCACCTGGTGGTGTGCGAAGACCAGTACAGCGATACGGTCGACAACTACCTGCGCGGGATCGACACCTCTGGCCGTGCCTATCCGCTGGCGCGGCTGAAGCAGCAGACCGAGCTGGCCGGGGCCTGCTTCGCGCCCGATGGCAGGACGCTGTTCGTCAACGCCTACAGCCCCACCCGCACGCTGGCGATCACGGGGCCCTGGCGGGCCTGAGGCGCGCCTGACCGGCACCGCCGATGCCTGCGTTTTTCCTGGCCCTTGTGGCTGCCGCGCTGCTCTCGCTGGGCGCGCGCGATCAGGTGCTGGTCGGGCGGCTGGCGCTGGCGCGCGGCGGGGCGGCCGGGCTGATCCCGGTGGTGCTGGTGGTGACCGCGCTTTCCAGCGGGCTGATGGCCTGGGGCGGATCGCTGGTGGCGGCCCTGTTGCCCCCTGCGGCGAAAACGATGCTGGTCGCCTTCGCGCTGGGGGCGGCGGCATTCGAGCTGGCCTGGACCCGCAAGGACACCGTACCGCGCGAGCCGACCCATTCGCAGTTTGCCCTGTTCATCGTCCTGCTGGCGCGGCAGCTGGGTGATGCCGCCCGGTTCTGTGTCTTCGCGCTGGCGGCGGCGACCGCCAGCCCGCCGTTGAGCGCGCTAGGTGGGTGGCTTGGGGGCGTGGCAGTGCTGGTGGCGACTCTGCTGGCGCCGGAGGATCTGGCCGACCCGGCGCGACTGCGTCCGCTCCGACTGGTGCTGGCCGGGCTGTGCGCCATCACGGCCCTGATCCTGGCCCTGGGCGCACGCGGCCTGCTATAATCGATTTAACCGATTAATGGCATCGCGACTAATCGGGAAACGGAAAAACTTAACGGGCGTATAGTTACCGAAAGGGGAATCGATATGACCGATACCAAGCACAATTCGAAACAGGCGCTGGTGGAAGGCCTCAACGGCCTGCTGGCCGATTATCTGGCGCTTTATCTCAAAACCAAGAACTTCCACTGGCACGTATCCGGGCCGCGCTTCCGCGACCTGCACCTGCTGTTTGACGAGCAGGCCGCCCAGCTGATCGGCGTGGTCGATCTGATCGGCGAGCGTGTGCGCAAGAACGGCGCGGCCACGCTGACCTCGATCGGATCGGTGGCCGCGCATACGCAGGTCGCCGATCAGGACGATGCCGCGCTTTCGGCAGAGAAGATGGTCGAGGAACTGCGCCGTGATAACGCGGCGCTGGTCAAGCGCCTGCGCATGGTCAAGGAACTGGCTGCTGAAGCTGGCGACAACGCCACTGACGGGATCATCGACGACTGGACCGACCAGGCCGAGGAACGGGTCTGGTTCCTGACTCAGACCGCCGCCTGATCCCCGGCACTGGCGCATACCTATTCCCCTGCCTGCCGGGCTTTTCCGGGCGGGCAGGGGATTGCGCGCCGCGCCCGGCTGCGTCACCAAGGGGCGATGGAAAAACCTGCAGAACTGCCCGCAGAATTGATTGCCGACGCCGACAGCAGTGCCATTGCGGACTGGCTTGAAGATGCGCTTGGCGCAGCACTTGAGAGCGCCAGTGGCACTGTGGCAGTGACGGTCCCCGGCGGTTCCACCCCGTTCCCGATCCTGGCTGAACTGGTGCGGCGCGAACTCGACTTTGCCCGGCTGGAGGTTTGGCCCAATGACGACCGGGTCGTGCCGGAGGACCATGAGGCGTCCAACACCGGCAAGCTGCGTGCGCTGCTCGAACCGGCCGGCGCGCGGGTGGTCGCTTTGACAGAGGACGCCCTGCCGCCGCACTTCGCGCTGACCTGGCTCGGCATGGGAGAAGACGGGCACATCGCCTCGCTGTTTCCCAACACCGATCCCGATCCGGCAGACCCTGCCATGGTGCGCCGCCTGACGCCCGATCCCCTGCCGCCGCACGCCCCGTTTGACCGGATCACGCTGACCATCCCGGCCCTGCTCGATTGCGATGCGCTGCTCTTCGTCATGTGCGGGGCTGACAAGCGGGCCGTCTTATCGGCGGCCCTGGCGGGCGAGAGCGACCTGCCCGTGGCCCGGTTGCTGGCCGCGCGCAGCGGGCAGCCGGTCACATGCTTCACCTGATCCCGGCACCGCTGCACCGTGCGCTCCTGCCGCTGGCGCACCGGCTGCGGCGGCGCTGGCGGCAGTGGCGCAAGGTGCCGCTGGCCGGGTGCAGCGTAATCGTGACCCGGATCGACGGCGCGGTGCTGCTGGTGCGGCACAGCTATGGTTCGGGCCACTGGTCGCTGCCCGGGGGCGGGATTGGCCGGGGCGAGCCGCCCGAGGCCAGCGCGCGGCGTGAACTGCACGAGGAACTGGGGCTGGAGCCCTATCGCATGGCGCTGGTGGGGGTGCTGGAGGAAACTGTCTCGGGCTCTTTCCATACTGCCCACCTGTTTCACTGCGTGGTCGACCGCGAGCCGGTGATTGACCGGCGCGAAGTGATCGAGGCGCGCTTTTTTCCGACCCATTCGCTGCCCGAGCCGCTTTCGGCAATCACCCGGCGGCGGCTGGAAATGTGGCGGGGCTCACAACAGCGATAGCTGCGCGGTGTCCGGTTCCGGCTCCGGCGGGCGATCCCCGTCAAGGTTGGACAGGGTCAGCCCCATCAGCCGGATCGGCAGGGGCAGGGGCAGCAGCTCGTCCAGCAGCCGGCGGGCAATCGCGGCAAAGGCCTGCCTGTCCGCCACGGCATGACCCTGCGAATGGGCGCGGGTGACATTGCGGAAGTCGGTGTATTTCATCTTGAGCGTGACCGTGCGTCCCCTGGCGCCGCTCCTTTCGATGCTCTCCCACACGATCCCGATGATGCTCTCCAGCGTCTCGCGCAGCGCCGCGCCGGTGGAGATATCGTGCGCGAACGTGCGCTCCCCGCCGACCGACTTGCGCACGCGGTTGGCGCGGACCGGGCGCAGGTCGATCCCGCGCGCGGCGCGGTAGAGATAGTCCGCCATGCTGCCGAAGTGTTCGCGCAGGAAAGCCAGATCCTTGGCAGCCAGGTCTGCTCCGGTTTCGATGCCGAGCCGCTGCATCTTCTCCGCGCCCTTGGGGCCGACGCCGTGAAAACGCCGCACCGGCAACCCCGCGACGAACTGCGCACCCTGCCCCGGGCGGATCACGCACAGCCCGTCAGGCTTGTTCTGGTCGCTGGCGATCTTGGCGAGGAACTTGTTGTAGCTGACCCCCGCGCTGGCGGTCAGCTGGGTTTTGGCGCGGATTTCCTGCCGGATCAGCTCGGCAATGCGGGTGGCGCTGCCGATGCCGAGCTTGTCATTGGTGACGTCGAGGTAGGCCTCGTCGAGGCTGAGTGGCTCGACCAGGTCCGTGTGGTGGCGGAACACGGCCCGGATCTGGCGGCTGACGTCCTTGTAAACGTCGAACCGGTGGCGCACGAAGATCAAGTCCGGGCACAGCCGCCGCGCAGTCACCCCCGGCATGGCCGAGCGTACCCCGAACGTGCGCGCTTCGTAGCTCGCCGCCGCCACCACCCCGCGCCCGCCCGATCCGCCCACCGCGACCGGCTTCCCCCGCAGCTCGGGGTGGTCGCGCTGCTCCACGCTGGCGAAGAAGGCATCCATATCGACATGGATGATCTTGCGCAGGCCGGGGGCCTCTTCGGCGTGGTCGGGCGGGGTGTCGCTCACGCTGGTGACGATAGCGCCGGGCGCGCCGGGCGGGAACCACCGGGCGCACTGGCACTTTTGTTGTGCAGTGCAAAATTAGGGTGGCCAAGCGCCGCCGCGGCGCGCAAGGATTGCCCCATGACCACCCCCGCAACCCGGCCTGCCGCCCGCCATGAACGGGACATCAGCCAGCGCGAGCTGATCGTGCTGATGGCGCTGCTGATGAGCCTGCAGGCATTCGGGATCGATTCCATGCTCCCCGCGCTGGGCGTGATGGGCGGGGAACTGGGCGCCACCGGCAACGAGCGGCAGTTCGTGATCAGCGCCTATTTCCTCGGCTCCGGCATCGGCGCGTTCTTCCCTGGTGCCTTTGCTGACCGGTTCGGCCGCCGCCCGGTGCTGTTCGTGGGGCTGGTTTCCTATGTCGTCATGTCGCTCGCCTGCGCGCTGGTGACGGACTTTACCACCCTGCTGGTGCTGCGGCTGGTGCAGGGCATTGCCTGCGCGGGCCTCAGCGTGGTGCCGACCGCCATCGTGCGTGACAAGGTGGGCGGGGACCGGATGGCCAGCATGATGAGCCTGATCATCATGATCTTCCTGGCCGTGCCGATCTTTGCACCTGCAATCGGCCAGCTTATCCTGCTGGTGGCAGACTGGCGCGCGATCTTCGGCGCGATGGCGGTGGCCGGCACGCTGGTGATGCTGTGGGTGTGGTGGCGGCTGCCCGAATCGCTCACGGCGGAAAATGTGCAGGACCTCGATGCGCGCACGATCCTGAAGAACATGGGCGAGGCGCTCTCCAACCGGGTGGCAGTCGGTTACGTGGTCGGCAGCGCGCTGGTGTTCGGATCGCTGTTCGGCTTCCTCAATTCCAGCCAGCAGCTGATCGAGGAGAGCTTTGGCGCGGGCAACTACTTCGCGCTGATCTTCGGTGCCTCGGTGTTCGGCATGGTCATCGCCAGCTTCACCAATTCGCGCATTGTCGAACGGTTCGGCGCGCGCCGGGTGAGCCATACCGCCCTGCTGGTGTTCCTGGTGGTAGCGGTGCTGCAGATGATTTCCGCCGGGCGCGGCGGGCAGACCCTGTGGGAATTCGTGCCGCTGCTGGCCCTGAGCATGACCATGCTCGGGTTCGTCGGCGCCAATTTCAGCTCGATCGCGATGCAGCCGTTCCAGCATATCGCCGGGGCCGCATCATCGGCGCAGACCAGCGTGCGGATGGTGACCGGGGCAGTGCTCGGCGCTCTGATCGGGCAGGCTTACGACGGCAGCGCCTTCCCGCTGGGCGTGGCCATGACCCTGTGCGCCGTGACCGCGCTGGTGCTGGTGCTCTACAGCGAGCGGGGCAAGCTGTTCCGCCGCCCGGGCGAGGCGCACAAGTACATGATCGTGCACGATATCCTGCGGAACTAGGCTTCGCTTTCGAGCCTCCGCCACGCGAGGCCCGCGAATTCGCACAACAGGGGCCGGGTGTCGCGCGGGTCGATGATGTCCTCGACATTGAAGCGTTCGGCTGAGCGGAACGGCGAAGTGACCTTGGCCAGCCGTTCGCGGACTTCCTCAAGCAAAGCTGCCGGATCATCCGAGGCTTCCAGCTCCGACTTGTAGGCAACCTCCAGCCCGCCCGCGATCGGCAGGCTGCCCCAGTCTCCGCTCGGCCAGCAATAGCGGTACTGATACCGCTCGGCATTGCTCATCGCGCTGCCCGCAATGCCATAGGCGCGGCGCAGGACAATGGAGGCCAGCGGCACGGTGGCGCGGTAGATCGCGTTCATCGCGTTGACGCCGTATCGGATCGTCCCCGCAATTTCCGCTTCGCGCCCGATCATGAAGCCGGGGTTGTCGACGAGGTGGACGATGGGGAGCCGGAACTGGTCGGCAAGGCGGACGAAGCGTTCGACCTTTTCGGACGTTTTGGCCTCCCACGATCCGCCCAGATAGCTCGGATCGCTGGCGACGACGCAGACCGGCCAGCCGTCCAAACGCGCAAAGGCGGTGATCGCGGCACGGCCCCAGTGCCTGCCCATTTCGAACACGGTGCCGTGGTCGAACAGCATCTCCATGCAGCGGCGCATCGAATAGACTTGTTTCGCGTCACGCGGGACGAGGCTGAGCAGCGCCTCCTCGCGCCGGTCTGCAGGGTCATCGCAGGCCGAGCGGCGGGCGGGCTGGCCGACATATTCGGGCATGAAGCTGAGGAAATGCCGCGCGCGGGCGAAGGCCTCGGCCTCGCTCGCCACCTCGTCATCGACCACGCCGTTGCGGGTGTGGATCGCAGAGCCGCCGAGGGCTTCCTTGGCCTCATCATGATTGGCCGCGCCGCCCTTGTAGGCATCACCCAATCCATCGACCACTGCGGGGCCAGCGGCGAAGATCTGGCTGAGGCCCTTGACCATGATCGAATAATGGCTGGCGACAGTCCGCGCCGCGCCGAGGCCCGCCGTCGGCCCCAGCGCCAGCGCCACCACCGGCACTGTGTCGAGGTTCGTCACCACATCGCGCCAGCCGGGCACGGCGGGGATATAGGTCGCGCCGATCTGTTCGAGCGTCTTGACCGATCCGCCGCCGCCGGTGCCGTCGATCATGCGGATGATCGGGAGCTTGAGCTGATGCGCCATCATCTCGGCCTGCACCATTTTGCGCGCAATGCCCGCGTCTGCCGCGCCGCCGCGAATGGTGAAGTCGTCGGCTGTGGCGACCACCGGGCGGCCGCCCACCAGCGCCTTGCCGAACAGGAACGGGGCGGGAGTGACGCTGGCGAGGTCACCATTGGCGTCATACTTCGCCGAACCTGCAATCTTGCCGATCTCGCGGAAGGAGCCTTCGTCACACAGCGCCGCCAGCCGCGCGCGGGCGTCCATCTTGCCCCGCCCATGCTGCCGCGCAATCTTGTCCGCGCCGCCCATCTGCTCGGCCAGCGCCTCGCGGGCACGCAGTTCCTCGAGTTCCTTGGCCCAGGTCATTCCCTCTCCCTCACCTCGTCATTGCGAGCGCAGCGAAGCAATCCAGAGCGGAAGTGCGCAGCAGCTCTGGATTGCCGCGTCGCTTCGCTCCTCGCAATGACGAAAAGAGGGGTCATTCCCCCGCAGGCACCACCTTGCACAACACCGCATCAACCTGCACCTGCGCGCCCGTGCTGACCGCCAGCCCCTCGATCACCCCGTTGAAGGGCGCGGCAAGAGCGTGTTCCATCTTCATCGCTTCGAGCACCATGAGCCGCTGCCCGGCGGTGACGGCCTCGCCTTCGCTGACATCGACCGCGATGACCTTGCCCGGCATGGGGGCGATGATCGCGCCATCGGCGGCGGAGGCTTGGCCGGTGCCGCTTGCTGCAAAAGGACGCATGGCGAAGGTCTCTCCCGCTTCGTTCAGCCACACCGTCTCGCCGTCGTCCAGTTGCAGAACCCCGACCGCGGGCTGCGAGGCATCGCCCTTGACCACCTCATTGCCGAGCATCATCGCCACCTCGCTCCGATCAGGCGCGTTGAGGCGGAAACCGGGAACCCTGATCGGCAAGTTGTCGGCTGACCGATGCAACATCGAGAGCGCCGCTTGGTCCAGCGCCGACTGCGAGGGCACAATCGCATCGGCCCAGTCCGGATTCCTGCCGATCAGGCCGGTGTCGAGGCGCGCCCCGATAAAGTCGTCCGAAAACAGTGCGCGCAGCAGGAACGGGGCATTGGTCTTGACCGGGAAAACAAGTTGCTCGCTGAGGCAATCTTCCATCCGCCAGATGGCCTGTTCGCGGGTGTCGGCGTGGGTGACGATCTTGGCGATCATCGGAT
>NCJP01000061.1 GCA_002278985.1 Erythrobacter sp. 34-65-8 | reverse complement strand
GGCAAGGGACTGATCAAATGGGCTGGACTTCGATACTGGCGATCTACTTCCTCGTATGGGTGATGTGCGCCTTTCTGATGCTGCCGTTCGGCGTGCAAAGGGCTGACGAGGCGGGTGTTGCCAAAGTGCCAGGGCAAGCAGACAGCGCACCGGTCAATTTCCGGCCCGGGCGGGTGGCCCTCCGTGCAACCATTCTGGCCGCCCTTCTGACCGGCCTCTACATCGCCAATTTCGAGTTTGGCTGGATCGGCGTCGAGGCGCTCGATATCACCAATTACATCGGTTAGGCGCGCAGCCGCTCGATAGCCTGCGCAAGCGCCACGTAAAGCTTGCCCATATCGGAACTGAGCAGGGTCACGCTGACGGACTTGCCATCCCGGGTGGAAAGCAGGGTGCGCAGCATGTTTTCGAAATCGGCAATGTAGCGGCTGACGTTATCGCGGAAATCGACGTCGGCATCGTAGAGCTCGGCGATTTCGCGAGCCTGGGTATTGTCAAGAAGGCGGACGGCACGCCGGGTGAAGATACCGCGATCCCCCCGCAGGTACGAAGTCCAGGCACTATCACTGACATCGGTCGAAATGACCTTTGCAATATCTATCGCGGTCGAATTGAGGCCTTCGGTAATGAGCGCGACACGCCGGGCGAAATCGTTGTCGACCTGCTCTTCTGCCAGTTCGCGGGCCCGGGCCACCCGCATCTCGAGATTTCCGGCCAGTTCGTTGACCCGTGCCAGCTGGTCACGCAGTTGCACGGTCGCCTCTCGTCCAGCGGCCGTGGCCCTTGCGCTGGCCTGTTCGAGCCCGGCAAGCGCACCTTCCGTGCTGTCAGCAAGTGCCTGTTCGATGGCAGAGCCTGACCGGTCCGCAATCCTCTCTGCGAGTGACCGCACGGTATCGGCGCTCAGTGTCTCCACCGAAACGATAGCCTCACGCGCATTCTGCTCGAGCAGGGCGATCGCATCCCGCAAGGCGCCGGTTGCCCTGGCGGCCAGGGCGTCGCTTTCGATACTCGCGCCAGCCAGGGCACTCCTCAGGCCGTCTATCCGCGAAAGACTTGCGGTCGTGCTTGAATCCAGCTCGGTCTGCACCTCCGCGATCCGGCCGATTGCGGCTTCACTGTCTTCGCGCGTGGCAATGACATAGGCTGACAGGTCAGCGCCCTTTCGGGCCGCATCGTCAAGGACCCCGCGCAGGCTGTCCGTTTCCTTGCCAAGTGTACCCAGTCGCGATTCTGCCTCTTCGAGCGCCGCCGGCAGCTCGGTCCGTGAATGCTGGGCGCTGGCCTGGATCAGTTCCAGCAATCGGATGCTGGCGTCAGTCAGCTCGGCCACGGCCTCATCAGTGCCAGCCAAAGCCATACGACTCTCGGCCAGCTTTTCTGCCAGCGCAGCGATACTGCCCGCCAGACGGCTTTCGGTCTCCTCGCCTGCCTCGGCGATGGCCCGCATGTCCCCGCGCAGCTCCCACAGCTTTTCAGCCACGGCCTGGCCCTGCGCGCCAAGCACTTCGGTCTGCTCGAGCAGGGTTTCGCGCCGACTGGCGAGCAGGCTGTCCAGCGCCTCGATCCGGGCTTCCAGTGCAGCAAGTGTCTCGCGTTCGGTTTTCGCCATGGCGCTCTGGCGCTCGGCAATTTTTGCAAAGAGGCGCGCATCGCGCTCTGCAATGTTGCGATCAACGTTTTCCGCTTCGTGGCGAAGCGCTTCGAGCTTGCGATTGGCCGATTCAAGTGCGGCCTCATCGATCCCCTTGATCTCGTCGATTGCGCTGAGCAGTCGTGCGTTCAGGGCCTCAATCTGTTTCGACCAGAGCGCACTTGCTTGTGCCTCTGTGTCACGCAGCACACCGGCAACTTGACGGGCTTCCTGTTGCAGGGCGATTACCCGCGCGCGCATCGAGCGCAGTGCTTCCGCCTCGGTCTCGTCGAGCGCGTTCCTTGTTGTTGCGACTTCCTGTTCCAATGCTTCGGTGCGGCGACGCAGGGCGGCAAGTGCTTCGACCTCGCGACCATCGAGTTCAATCCGGAACGCCTCGCTTGCAGTACGAAGGGCATCGAACCGTGCCCCCGTCAGATCGCCCATGTGATCGAATTGCGCTTCGAAGGCCGAGATGGCGGCATCCACTCGTGACTGCAATGAGCCGACTTGCCGTTCGCTGGCCTGGCCGAACTGGTTGAGGCGCTCGAATCCGGCAACAAGCTCGGCAATCTGGCCTTGGGCTGTGCGGCCAGCACTGCCGATCTGGTTGGCGGCATCGCGGGCCGAATTGGCAATGACGGGCAAGTCGTCACGCAGGCGTCCCATATTCTCCAGTGCAGTGGTACTGACCGACGCGATTGCCTCGATCTCGCTGCCGTTGCTGCGAACGAGTGACTGGATGTGGTCCGCGTGCGCGGAGAGGCGCTCGCTCGCGACCCGGCCCAGCGATTCCAATTCCCGTGATTGCGCAGAGAGGAATTCCCGGGCCAGGCTGAGTTCCCGGTTCACCGTGACCAAACGGCCTTCAAGCGCGGCAGATTCTTCCCGAAGCGAATGGGCGACCTGACCGAACCGTTCCATCTCGCGGCTGCTGTTGCGAACCATCAGGAGCCATGTGGCAATGATGAGCAAGGTTGGCACGGCCCACTCGCCGACCCATCCGATCCACTGCTGCGGAGAACCACCAGCCAGAAGGGCATCGCGCAGCGCCCAGCCATAAAAACCCGTCCATCCGGCAATTGCCAGCAGGGCCAGGGCGGGGACCAGCCAGGTCGGCACGCGCCTGGCCGGCGCATCGGCGTCATCCCAATCCACTTCTTGCGACTGAGGTGGCTGCGGTGCCACAACGCCATCCATATCCTGCAACTCTGCCGTTTCCGGCTGCTGTGGCCCGATGGCCCTGATCTTTGATCCCCCGCTCATGGCCAGGAAGCTACCACGTTTCGCTGCATGTTAAACCCTGTCTTAACCAAGCCGGCATTACAGTGGCCAGACGATGCTTTTCGACAACGGCTCTTTCGATGCCACATTGACGGCTGCTGCAGGCAAAGATCCTGCCCTGCTGGCCGAATTGCGTCTGGCCTTCGCGGACAGCCTGGCTCGCCAGATCGACCTGCTGAGGCGCTCACGGTGCGATGGGAACTGGACCATGGCCGCGCTGCGGCTGAAGGGGCTCGCAGCTTCGTTCCACGCGGCTGAACTCATCACGCTGGCTGATGAAGCACTGGCCAGCGCCCCGGGCGATCCCGTGATCGTACGCCGCCTCGAAACCTTCCGAGCGCACTTCAACACTCCCCGAAACTGACGGCCATGCTTGGCTTGGGCGGATCGACCGCCTAGACTCAAGGGTCACCGCTTCGAGGAACCCTGCCTTGCTGGTTGCCCTTCTCTCAACCCTGGAGCGCGCAACCGACGGCGCCTCATGTCCTCGCGCCTTCCTGCGGATGGCCGGCAATACAGTAATTGCACGTCAGGTGGAAATGGCGCTGGAACTGGGCTGCGAACGCGTGATCTGCCTGGCTGAGGGACTTTCGCCCGAGCTTGTTGCTGTCCAGCACCGGGTCGAGCGATCCGGGCGCAGGTTTCATGTCGTCAGCGGCCGACAGGCGCTGCACGGATTGATAACCGCCGCTGACGAAATCGTGATCATCGCCGACGGCGTCATTCCGGACGAGCAGAGCGTTGCAGAGGCAATCGGTCGCCGGAAAGGCGTGCTGACCTTCCCCGTGGAGGCGGGGATAGCTGCCGGGTTCGAACGGGTTGATCGGGCGGAGGCCTGGGCCGGCGTGCTCAGGTGCGGCGGAGCAGACCTTGAACGGCTGGCCGAGCTTCCCCCTGACATCGATGCGCTCTCGGCGCTTATGCGATCGGCCTTGCAATCAGGACGTCCCCGGATCGAAGTGTCACCGGAATATATCGCACATGGCTCCTGGCGGCTGGTCGACTCGGCAAGGTCGGCGCGCGAATTGGGCCGGCGCATGGTTAAGACCCTGCTCCGGCCGTCGAGCTGGTTCGCCCCGGGCAACGCCCTTGTCGACCGTGTCATGGGTATCCGTGCGGAGGCAATGTTGCGCCAGCCAGCAAGCGTGTCGTTCGTGCTGGGCGGGGGCTTTCTGGCTCTGGGGCTCGGGCTGATCAGCGCAGCAGCTGGCTTCCTGGTAGCGAGCTTTGCCATCCTTGTTTGTGCAGCGGCGCTGGTGCGGGCCTGGATGGCAGTTGATCAGTTGCGCCAGGGTTTGGGCGAAGATGCCAGTGCGCTGCGCCGGGATGGCGCCGTTCTGGCGCTGGACATTGCGGTGGTCGCCGCGCCTCTGCTGGCTGGGGCAGGGCGGGACTGGACCTCGCTTGCGTTTCCCCTGGTCATGCTGGTTGGCCTGTTGAATCTTGCACGCAAGCGGGGGCGCGATTGGGCGCGATCGATTGCCTATGACCACATGCTGCTGTTCGTGGTTCTTGCGGTGGCTACGGCAGGCAACAGGCTGGAAATCGCAGTCCAGGTACTGGCGATGCTTTTGTTGGTGTTTCTTTTCGCCCGGCCCGATACAGGTAGGCTAACCCGCGCTTAACCACAGACACGCTAAGGCGGCCAGATGGATAGCATCCCCACCGATCCGGCAGACGAGATGCCTGTGGAAGCGGTGCTCCGCGAGGAGCTCGCGCACGGGGATACCGTGCTCGGCACGATAGGGCCTATCCTTGGCCACTTGCTGGCACAGCATGACCATTCCCTGTTCAGTGACGAGATCGTCGCCCGGGTGCGGGGGATGACGAGGCACGTGGCGCATCAGATCCTGACCGTTCAGGGCAGTGAAGAGGCTCCTGCCGCGACCCTGCCGGAAGTCGACAGCCCGCTCGAGGCGCGGCTGGCCGCTCTTCTCGCGGGCAACATGAATTTCCTCGTGCATTGCCATGCCATGGCGCTCGAGGCGCAGCTCGCTCGGCGCCTTGAGGAGCGGTCTGCGATCGATCCTGTTCTCTCGCCGCTGATGCAGGCGCTGATTGCTTCGGACGATCCGGCGACGGCTACGACGGGTATGGCTGCGCTCGCCGCACAGGCCCGCTTCATGCAGCAGCAGCGAAGGATGGAGCTGCCCTTGGGAGAACTGCCAGCAGACCTCTTCCACTCTGCCCTGACGATATGGCGGACGATATCCGGCACAGGTGACGGGGATTCGGCCGACGGGGCTGAACAGACCCTGCGAAATGCGTATGACGAGGGCGCCAGCCGCCTTGGTCTGCTGGCAAGGCTGATTTCCGGGTTGGGGAGCGGTGTGACCGCTGCCCTGTCCATCAGCCATGCCGGCACAGCCCTGTTTCTGACCGCCCTTGCAAATGCATCGCGGCAGGAACGCGATCTCACCGTGCTTGCCACCAATGACAGCCAGCTGGCACGAATGGCGCTGTCATTGCGTGCCGCCGGCCTCCGGTCGAAGGACGTGGAAGAACAGTTCCTCTACCTCCACCCCGAGGTGGCCCTGCCGGATGGATTCGATTTTCTCCGCGGGGATCGGGCGGCCGGCCTGCTGGCATCTTCCGTACGGCGGTCTGCGGGCTAGGCCATGGCTTCCAGCAAGAAGACCGCGCTCGCGCACGCCCGCACTGACGGGGAGGACCGGCTGATCGAGGCTGATGAACTGCTCGCCGGTCTGCAGGTGCGATGCGGCGGCGAGCTGCCCGGCACGGTGGCAATCCCCGAATTGCTCGCCCTGGTGCGCAAATCGCGCCAGTATGGACTACGTCTCGCCCGACTGGTCGGCGCCCTCGACGGGGACGAACGGGTCGAGGCATGGGTCGAGATTGCCCCGTACAGCCAGAATGGACAGACCGGCTGCGACATCGCGGTTGCGAGCTGGCAGGCGAGCCCGTTGCCCCCCGAATCCGATCAGGTCGCCGCGCGGCGACGGCTCGAAATCGACCGCGCAACTGCCGAACTGAGCGCCCGGCTCGACCCGGGGCAGCGCTTGCTGACGGTCGAGGCCGACGCTGCCGACCTGCGGGAAGCGGCAACGGCAATGCGTGCCGGTATCGGCGAGCCGTGGACCCAGTTTGTCGAACTGGTGCAGAACAACCATCGGCAACCCATGCATTGGCGCCTGCTTGACGGGGCCCGCTGCACGGTCGCAGGATCACAGCGCGAATGGACTGTTTCGCTGGTGCCGCTTGGCCGCCCGATGGCGGGGAGCGCCGGGTTCGAACTCTATCTCGTCGCCGACCGTCCTCTGATCCGGGTCAAAGCGGCGCAAGTGGCTCCCTCTCCTCTGGTCGACCGCCGGATCGGGCGCGAACTCTCACCGGTCCTTCGCAAGCCGATCGCCCGGATTATTGCCAATGCGGAGACGATCCGTTCGCGCCTGGCGGGCCCTCTCGGGGACGAATACAGCCAGTACGCCGCCGACATCGCTTCGGCGGGGCAGCATCTGCTCTCGCTGCTTGACGACCTGGCCGATCTGGAAGTCGTCGAATCCGATGGCTTCAACACCGCACCCGACCGGATCGACCTGATGGATATTGTCAAACGGGCGACCGGCATCCTCGGGGTCAGGGCACGCGAACGCCAGATTACACTGGAGATCGAGGGCGGCACTGCGCCGGTGCTGGCAATCGGCGAATTCCGCCGGGCTTTGCAGGTCCTTCTCAACCTGATCGGCAACGCTATCCGCTATTCGCCGGTTGGCTCTACCGTGAGCATCTCCCTGTCCAGCGCCGGAAGCCAGTCGCTCGCAACCGTGGCTGACAGTGGCCCCGGGCTCTCGCGCGAGCAGCAGGACGCCGTGTTCCGCAAGTTCGAACGACTTGGCCGCAGCGGTGACGGCGGGTCAGGGCTGGGCCTGTACATTTCGCGCAAGCTCGCGCTCGCCATGGGCGGCGACCTGACCGTATCAAGCAAAGAGGGCGAGGGCGCCCGCTTTACGCTGGCACTCCCCGCCCTCGAAGACCGGCGCACGAAGCCCCGGTAACCGGCAATTGCTTACCGCTGGCTGATCGGCAGGTAATCCCGTTCTGTCGGCCCGGTGTAGAGCTGGCGCGGGCGGCCGATCTTCTGGCCGGGGTCGGAAATCATTTCGTTCCACTGCGCGACCCAGCCAACCGTGCGGGCGAGCGCGAACAGGGCGGTGAACATCGTTGTCGGGAAACCGATCGCCGACAGGATGATGCCCGAATAGAAATCCACGTTGGGGAACAGCTTCTTTTCGGCGAAATAGGGATCGCTCAACGCAATCTCTTCGAGCCGCAACGCGGTTTCAAACACCGGGTCGGTGACCTTCAGCGCATCGAACACCTCGCGCACCGTCTTCTGCATTACCGTCGCGCGCGGGTCGTAGTTCTTGTACACGCGATGGCCGAAGCCCATCAGGCGGAAAGGATCGTTCTTGTCCTTCGCCCGGTCGATATAATGCTGGATCCGGTCGGGCGTGCCGATTTCCTGCAGCATGTTGAGCGCAGCTTCATTCGCGCCGCCATGCGCCGGACCCCACAGGCAGGCGATTCCGGCCGCGATGCAGGCGAAGGGATTGGCGCCCGACGAGCCAGCCAGACGCACGGTCGAGGTCGAAGCGTTCTGCTCATGATCGGCATGGAGGATGAAGATCCGGTCCATCGCCCGCTCGACCGCAGGATGCAGCTCATACTCTTCAGCGGGCACACCGAAGGTCATGCGCAGGAAGTTGCCGGTATAGCTGAGGTCGTTCTTGGGATAGAGGAACGGCTGCCCGACCGAATACTTGTAGGCCATGGCCGCAATGGTCGGCATCTTAGCGATCAGGCGGTGGCTCGAGATCTTGCGATGGTTCGGATCGGAGATGTCGGTGCTGTCATGATAAAACGCTGACAGAGCGCCGACCACACCGCACATGATTGCCATCGGGTGGGCGTCACGGCGGAAACCACGATAGAAGGTCGCCAGCTGCTCGTGCAGCATGGTGTGGCGGGTAATGGTGTTCTCGAAGTCGGACAGTTCGTCTGCGCTGGGCAGTTCGCCGTTCAGCAGCAGGTAGGAGACTTCCATGAAGCTGGACTGCTCGGCAAGCTGCCCGATCGGATAGCCCCGGTGCAGCAGCACACCCTCTTCACCGTCGATATAGGTAAGCGCGCTTTCGCAGCTGGCGGTCGAGGTGAAGCCCGGGTCAAAGGTAAAGGCACCTGTGCCGGCATACATCTTCCGGATATCGACC
>NCJP01000287.1 GCA_002278985.1 Erythrobacter sp. 34-65-8 | reverse complement strand
AGATATCGCCCCGCAAGACCTTTTCGAGCGCGCGCCAGTCATGGACTCCGGGCAGGAGCTTGCCATCAAGCGCGAAGCTGGGGGTGCCAGCGACGTTGAAGCGGATGGCGTCGCGTTCCGAAATGTCGGCCAGGCAGCGGTCAATGGCGACGCGGTCATAGTCGCGCCCTTCCATGATCCGGTAGAACCCGAGGTCTGACGCGACGGCGCGGGTGCGGGAGGGCAGATCGCCGTTGCTCCAGCGCTGGCGTTGGGCGGGCGTGGTCGAACGGGCCGTCGCCAGCCAGCGCGGCTGCGCGCTCATGAAGGCGGCATGGTTACGGGGAAACTTGGCGGTATCGCCGCACCAGGTCAGCATGGCGACCGTCAGATCGACCGGATCGCGTACGATATGGCGGATTTCGAGGCGGATCTTGCCCGGGCCGACATGGGCCAGCTTGAGCGCCTCGTCCCCGGTGCGGGCGAACTCGGCGCAATGGGGGCAGGTGTAGCTGACGAATTCGGTCAGCACGCGGGTGGCATCCGGCTTGCCGATGACGTGGGCTCCATCAGCCCGCTCGACCCGTGTGTTCCAGTTGCTGGACGAAGCGAGGCCGCCGGTGGCCAGTGCGCCAAGCAGCGCGGCTGCAACCAGACCTGTTGCCCATCGTGCGGTATTCATCTGCTGTCCTTTTCCTCTTCACCCAGCGAGCGCGCCAGCGATTCGAGCACCGTGCGCAGCTCCGGATCGCCAATGTCGCGCAGCGAATCCCCCAGCTCCATCGGTATGGGTCTGAGCGATGGCGGCACAACCGCCGATCCCTGAGCAGGCAGCGGCTTAACCTCGCCTTGCCGCAGCTTGACCCGGGCTACGGCCTTGTAGCCGAAAAAGCGGTTCACCCGCTCGATGATTTCCGGGATCACGTGCTGGATCAGCGGGGCATGGGCCGGCAGCACCACAAGTTGCAGGATGCCGTCCGATTTCTCGCCCGGCGCGAAGCGGATCGCCTCGGGCATGCAGACGCGGGCATGATGCTCGCCCACGATTTCGCGCCAGCGCGTGACCACGCTCGACTGGACGAAACCGAACCGGCGGAACGCCTGCCGCCCGATCTGCGGCATGAGGTCGGAAATGGCGCGGGCCTGCCCGCCGCGCGGGCGCTCGTAGGGCCGCACGGCCTTCTTGCCGCCCTCTTTTCCGGCTCCTGCTGGTGCGTCCCGTTCCATCGTGGTTTGCGCCATGCCATAGCTGCAGCGTGAGCGCCACATCGACAATCCCGGATCGCCTGCTCGGCTGGTATGACCGCCATGCCCGCGACCTGCCCTGGCGGGCGCCGCCGGGCACCCCGGCACCCGATCCCTACCGCGTGTGGCTGTCGGAAGTCATGCTGCAGCAGACCACGGTGGCGGCAGTGAAGCCCTATTTCGCGCGTTTCACCAGCCGGTGGCCCACGGTCGAGGCGCTGGCCGCCGCGCCGGACGAGGACGTCATGGCGGCATGGGCGGGGCTGGGATACTATTCCCGTGCGCGCAACCTGGTGAAGGCGGCGCGGGCGGTGGCGGAACTGGGGCGGTTCCCGGACAGCGAGGCGGCTCTGCGCGCCCTGCCGGGGCTCGGTGCCTATACCGCTGCGGCGGTGGCCGCGATTGCCTTCGGGCAGCGGGCGGTGGTGGTCGATGCCAATGTCGAGCGGGTGGTGGCGCGGCTGTTTGCAATCGATGAGCCGCTGCCGGGCGCGCGCAGGCCGATCCGCGCGGCTGCCGACACGATCACCCCGGCGGAGCGGGCAGGCGACTTCGCGCAGGCCATGATGGACCTGGGCGCGACCATCTGCACGCCCCGCGATCCGCGCTGCCTGCTGTGCCCGCTGGCCGAACCTTGCGCTGCGCGGGCGAGCGGCGATCCGGCCCGCTAT
>NCJP01000286.1 GCA_002278985.1 Erythrobacter sp. 34-65-8 | reverse complement strand
GCCACTTGCTGCCCGTGATCGTAACGATTGCGATCTGGTTCCTCGCAACCGGCCTGATTGCCTGGCTGGACAACCGCGAGCGGTCCACTTTCCCGCTCAGCCTGACGCTGGCCGGGATTGCCGGCATTGGCGGGTTTTGTGCAGTTGCCCTGGCGATGGATTCGGCCACCATCGCGGCGGTCTATATCTCGTTCGGCGGGGCGCTGCTGGTCTGGAGCTGGCATGAGCTTGGCTTCCTCACCGGCGCGGTCACCGGTACCCGGCGCGAACCCTGCCCCGAAGGCGCGCCTTACCGGGAACGCTTCAGCCGGGCGGTCGATGCGCTGAGCCATCACGAAATCGCCTTGGCGGTCACGGCCCTGCTGCTGGTGTCGATCACCTGGAACGCAGCCAACCAGGTCGGCGCGATGACCTTTGCCCTGCTTTATGTCATGCGGCTCAGCACCAAGCTCAACATCTTCCACGGCGTGCCCAATTCGGCGACCGACATCCTGCCGCCGCACCTCGCCTACCTGAAAAGCTATTACGGCCCCAACCGGTTCAGCCTGCCCCTGCTGGCCTCCGCCGCGCTGGCGCTGGGCCTTGCCGCATGGCTCGGCAGCCTCGCCTGGGCATCGCCCGCCGGCAGCGCCGAGGCGGTCGGCGCGAGCCTGCTGTTCGCCCTGGCCACCCTCGGCGCGATCGAACACCTGTTTCTTACCCTGCCGTTTCGCGACGGCATGCTGTGGGGTTGGGCCCTGCCCCGCCACCGGGCAAAACCGCGCCCCGCGCGCGAACACCAGATGACAAGAGAGGAAGGCTGACCATGGATTTCGAGACCTATTTCAAGGGCGAGCTCGACGTCGTTCGTGAGGAAGGGAACTATCGGGTCTTTACCGAGATCGAACGCCATCGCGGCGCCTATCCCCATGCGACGCGCTATGTCGGCGACACCACCCAGGACGTCACTGTGTGGTGCTCGAACGATTACCTCGGCATGGGCCAGCATCCGGTCGTGATCGAAGCGATGCACCGCGTGCTCGACGAATGCGGCGCGGGCGCGGGGGGCACCCGCAACATCTCGGGCAACAACCACCACCATGTCCTGCTGGAACGCGAACTGGCCGACCTGCACGGCAAGGAAGCCGCCCTGCTGTTCACATCCGGCTATGTGTCGAACTGGGCGGGCCTCGGCACGCTGGCTTCGCGCATTCCGGGCTGCGTGGTCTTTTCCGATGCGCTGAACCATGCCTCGATGATCGAAGGCATCCGCCATTCCAAGGCCCAGTGCCGCATCTGGAAGCACAACGATCCGGCCGATCTTGACCGGCACCTGTCGCAGTTCGGCCCGGACGTGCCCAAGCTGGTCGCGTTCGAAAGCGTCTATTCGATGGACGGGGATATCGCCCCGATCGCCGAGATCCTCGACGTGTGCGAAAAGCACGGGGCGATGAGCTACATCGACGAAGTGCATGGCGTGGGCCTCTATGGCCCGCGCGGCGGCGGCGTGGCCGAGCCCGAAGGCCTGATGGACCGGATCACCGTGATCGAGGGCACGCTGGGCAAGGCATTCGGGGTAATGGGCGGCTATATCGCGGCCTCTGCCAGCCTGTGCGACTTCGTCCGCACCTTTGCCAGCGGCTTCATCTTCACCACCGCCATTCCGCCCGCCCTCGCTGCGGGCGCGGCCGCCAGCATCCGCCACCTCAAGCAGAGCGAAGTCGAGCGCGAGCGCCAGCGGGACCGGGTCAAGACAGTCCGGCGCAAGCTGGACATGCTGGGCATCCCGCACCTGCCCAACCCGAGCCATATCATCCCGGTGATGGTGGGCGATCCCCACAAGGCCAAGCGGATCAGCGACTGGCTGATGGACAACCACGGCATCTACGTCCAGCCGATCAACTACCCGACCATCCCCC
>NCJP01000060.1 GCA_002278985.1 Erythrobacter sp. 34-65-8 | reverse complement strand
GACTCGAGAATCTGCTCCCGAAAGCCCGCAGAACGGCGCCATTCTCCCCGCCCAATGCGATAAGGTATTGATTTTGAAGTATTTTTTCACTGTTTGGTGCGGTCGAGAAGACTCGAACTTCCACGGGCTTTCGCCCACAACGACCTCAACGTTGCGCGTCTACCAATTCCGCCACGACCGCACACTAGTCAGGGCGAAAACGGTCGCCCTGCGGGGTAGGAGCGGGCCCCTAGCAAAGCGGTCATGGCCCCGCAAGCGACTTGTTGGCGCGATGCCCAAGCTCGGTTACGCTTGCAGCACCCTACGTAGTCACCTCTAGGTATCGGTCCGTGTCAGGCCGGTACAGGTCCAGCGAGCGGCTTGCCGAAGGTTTCTTGCCGTCCTCAACCATGAGGGGTGAGTAGCCTTGCTGTCCTTGCTCTGGTCGCAGCCCCGCTGGCGACTGCGGATAATCCGCCTGCCGGGGCTGTCGTGACTGCGCGGGCGTCGGCTACGATCGTGCGGGGAGCGGCGGTGCGTCAGTCCGGTCCGCCGCCGCAGGACGGGCCTTCGGTCCAGATCACCCGCACAGCAGATGGCGAAGTGCTGGTCGAGTTCACCTGACCATTCTACCGGTTCGGCCGGGGCCGGGTCAGGACGGCTTCCACCCGAATTCGGCGAACTTGGCCGATTTGGGCACATCGGTCACCGCTTCGTCGATCCGCATCACTTCGCCAGGCGCCAGTGTCGGCTGGGGCGGGGCGACTTCCCACGAATAGACGATCCTTTCGCGCGCATCGCGCATCACGATCAGGATCGAGGGCACGGGCAGGGTCTCGCGCCCGGTGTTGGTGATCGTGCCGCTGGCGCCGAAAAATTCGGTCTGGTTGGGCAGAGTACGCCGGTCCTGCTGGTCGGCCGGGAAATCGAGCACCAGGTCGCGGTTGCCCGCGGCAAAGGTCGGGCGGCTGACCGGCACCCAGTCCGGCAGGCCCCAATAACTTGCAGCCAGCACCGTGCCGGTCGCGAGCAGGGCGAAGGCGACCCCGGCGGCGGTCCACAACTTGAGCGGGTTGCGGCGCGGGCGGAACGGCGGCTCGGCATCGAACGGGCTGTGGCCATCGTCGTCGGCATCGTCCGCGTCGCGGAAAGAACGGAACGGGGCGCTCTCTGCCTCGACCACGCTTGGCGCGCTGGCGGGATAATCGACCTGCGGCGGCGGAGGGGCCGGGGGCGAAAGCGGCGCCGTGTCAGCCACCGGGGCAGGCGCAGCAGGCTCCACCTCGGGAATCGGCGTCTGCGTGTGCGGCGGCATCGGCTCCGGCGCAGTCGCCCGCTCTGGCGGGAGTGCAATATCCGGGCCCTGCTGGAACCAGCTGTGGCGGCATTTGGCGCAGCGGACGGTGCGCCCGTCCACGCCGACGGCGCTGTCAGGAACGACATAGCGCGTGGAACAGGCGGGGCAGGCGATGATCATGGTAACCACCGGCTTTATGCCTGCCATTCCGATGCAACAAGGCTTCGTGGAGGGGGAGGGCGGCAGACGGTGGCTTTTTTCCACATCGAAGCCTCGCTATAGCCCCTCCACCCATGCTCAAGCCCCGCAACTTCCCGGTCCAGGTGCGCCACCCACGATGAGCGGCGCCGATGATGAAGTCGTCAACTTCGACAACGTCGGGCTGCGCTATGGTGCCGACCGCGAAGTGCTGAGCAATGTGTCGTTCACGCTCTATCCCGGCAGCTTCTATTTCCTGACCGGCGCCAGCGGCGCGGGCAAGACCTCGCTGCTGAAGCTGCTTTACCTCGCGCAGCGCCCCTCGCGCGGGGCGATCCGGATGTTCGGCACCGATGTGATCACCCTGCCGCGCAAGCGCCTGCCATCGTTCCGGCGGAGGCTGGGGGTGGTGTTCCAGGATTTCCGGCTGGTGCCGCACCTCAGCGCGTTCGACAATGTCGCCCTGCCGCTGCGCGTTTCGGGCGTGCGCGAAGGCGATCTGGCCAAGCCCGTGAACGACATGCTCGACTGGGTCGGCCTGTCAAACCGCAAGGATGCGCGGCCCGCCACTCTGTCGGGCGGAGAGCAGCAGCGGGTGGCCATTGCCCGCGCGGTGATCGGCCGGCCCGACATGCTGGTGGCGGACGAGCCCACCGGCAACGTCGACCCTGACATGGCGCTCAAGCTGCTGCGCCTGTTCGAGGCGCTGAACCGGCTCGGCACGACCGTGGTGGTGGCGACTCACGACGTCCACCTGCTGCGCAAGGTGCCCGATTCGCTGATCATGCGGCTGGACAAGGGGCAACTGGCCGATCCGACCGGCGCGCTGCGCTATCCGCCGCGCCCGGCCCGGCGTGACGGGGGGGCAACATGAGCGAAGCCCGTCCTCCGGCAATCGGGCGCACGGTGGCGCGCGGCTTCTCTCCCTTCGCGGGAGAGCGGGCGGCGCAGCTGGTGCCCCATTCGCGGCTTGCCGGGCCCATGCCCTGGGTGATCGCGATCATGGTGGCGCTGACGGTGATTGCGGCGGCTGGCGGGCTGGCGCTCAGCAACCTGGCGCGCGAGGCGCGGGCCGAGCTGTCGGGCGGGGTGACCGTGCAGATTGTCGAGGCCGTGCCGCAGGAACGCGAGCGGCAGGCTGCGGCAGCAGAGCAGATCCTGGCAGAGCACCCTGCGGTCGGCGGGTTGAAGCGGGTGTCCGATGCCGAGCTTGACCGCCTGCTGGAGCCCTGGCTGGGCGTGGGCGAAGAACTGGAAACCGTGCCGATCCCGGCACTGATCGATGTGCGTCTTGTCGGGGATGCCGATCGCGCCACCCTGACCGAGCTGCAGCAAAGCCTGCTGGCCCAGGCACCGGGCGCCCGGGTCGATGCGCAGGCGGGCTGGCTTGGCCCGGTGTTCTCGGCGATTGCCTCGCTCCAGTGGCTGGCGCTGGCGCTGGTGATCCTGCTCGCAGCGACCAGCTCGGCGGCGGTCTGGCTGGCGGCGCGCAGCGCGCTCGGGGCCAACCGCGAGACCATCGAGATCGTCCACCTGCTGGGCGGAACAGACAGCCAGATCGCCCGCATCTTCCAGCGTGCGGTCGGCTTCGATGCCACGCTGGGCGGGACCGTCGGGCTCGCCCTGGGGCTGGCCGGGGTTCTGGTGCTGGGCCAGCAGTTTGCCGCCCTGGGGGCAGGATTGATGGGCGGCGCGGGGCTGACCTGGCTGGACTGGATCCTGCTGGCACTGGTCCCGGTAGCGGCGGTCGCCATCGCCATGCTGACTGCGCGGATGACCGTGCTGTCTGCCTTGAGGACCATGCTGTGATCCGCCGGCTCTTCGCTGCCTTGCTGGTGCTCTGGGCAATCGGGTTCCTGTGGTTCGCCACGACCTTGCCACGTCCGGCCGGACGGACGCAGACCGATGCGATCATCGTGCCGACCGGGGCGGCGGGCCGGATCGAGCGCGGTCTGAACGTGCTGGAGCGTGGCGATGCCCGGACCATGCTGATAACCGGGGTGGACCGTGAGGTGCGTCCCGGCGAATTTGCCGCCGAGTTTGACGTTCCGGCCCCGGTGATGGACTGCTGCGTCACGCTGGGGTTTGCTGCGGTCGACACCCGCAGCAACGCCGCGGAAACTGCACAGTGGGTGCGCCAGAACAGGGTCGGCTCATTCCGGCTGGTCACCACCGACTGGCATATGCGCCGCGCCGCAGGCGAGTTGGAGCGGACCCTGCCCCCGCAAGTGGTGGTGGTGGAGGATGCGGTTGTCTCGGAACCGTCGCTCAGGATACTGTTCGTCGAGTACCACAAGCTGCTGGCGAGTACGCTGGCCCGCAGCCTGCCCGGATGAACGGCCGATGCTGATCCTGCGGAACCTCGCCTTCTACGCCAGCTTTTACCTGCTGAGCCCGTTCTATGTGCTGGCGGCGCTGGCGATGGCACCGTTCGGGCGCAAGGCCTTGCGCACGGTGGTGGGCAAGTGGTCGCGCTTCCACCGCGATTGCCTGCGCCTGGCCGGTATTCGCGTGGTCGAGGAAGGCGTGATGCCCGAAGGGGCCGTGCTGTTTGCCATCCGGCACGAAAGTTTCTTCGAGGCGATCGACGCACCGGGGATGTTCTCCAATCCTGCACCTTTTGCCAAGCAGGAGCTATCCTGGATTCCCGGCTGGGGGCTCGCCGCATCGTGGTATGGCATGGTCTGGGTGGCACGGGATCAGGGCGCGAGCGCCTTGCGGACGATGGTTCGCGAGGCCCGATCAAGGGCAGCGGACGGGCGCCCGCTGGTGATTTTTCCCGAAGGCACCCGGATGCCCCATGGGGAGCCGGGCAAGCTGCAGGCGGGCTTTGCCGGGATCTACAAGATGCTCGGGCTGCCAGTCATCCCGGTCGCGGTGAACAGCGGCCCCCTCTATCACCGGCGGCTGAAGAAGCCGGGCACCATCACTTACCGCTTCGGGGAACCGATTCCGCCGGGCCTGCCGCGCGAGGAAATCGAAGCGCGGGTGACCGAGGCGATCAATGCGCTGAATCGTTGAGCAGGGCTAGTCCGCCACGCTTCCACGCCCGAAGTCGGGCCGGGCATCATCCTGGCCCTGCTCGATGATCGAGCGGCGGATTTCGCGGGTGCGGGTGAACAGGTCGAACAGCTGCTCGCCGTCGCCATTGCGGATCGCCCGCTGGAGCGCGGTCAGGTCTTCGCTGAAGCGGCCCAGCACTTCCAGCACTGCCTCGCGGTTGCTGAGGAACACGTCGCGCCACATGGTCGGGTCGGACGCGGCTATGCGGGTGAAATCGCGGAAGCCCCCGGCGGAATACTTGATCACTTCGCTCTGGGTCACGTCCTCGAGATCACTGGCGGTGCCGACGATGGTGTAGGCGATCAGGTGCGGGATATGGCTGGTCACCGCCAACACCAGATCGTGATGGGCCGCATCCATCCGCTCTACCTTGGCGCCGAGCGCTTCCCACATAGCGGTCAGCGCAGCGACGGCCTTTTCCGGCGCGTCCGCCGCGGGGGTGAGGATGCACCAGCGGTGGCGGAACAGGGTAGCGAAGCCAGCCTCGGGGCCGCTCTGCTCGGTACCCGCCACCGGGTGGGCGGGGATGACAGTGTGGTCTGGCAGTGCTTCCGCCAGCACGCGGGCTACCGACAGCTTCGATGAGCCGACATCGCTGATGATGGCATGGGCGGGCAGGTCTGCGGCAATGTCTCGCGCCGCTTGCGCCATTGCGCCCACCGGCACGCACAGGACGACAAGGTCAGCCGCCGCGACAGCCTCGGCCGCGTTCGCGCAGACTGTCCCCACCAGTTGGCGCTCTTGCGCCCTCAGCCGCACCGCCGGGTCGGCATCGTACCCGGTGGTCACCACTTCAGGCAGGCAGTCGCGCAGGGCGAGGCCGAGCGAGCCGCCCAGCAGCCCCAGACCAATGATCGCGACGCGCTCGATGGTCATCCCGCCTGCTCCGCCGATGCGCGGATGATCCGGGCGATGTCGGCCATCTGGGCATGGGTGCCGATGGTGATCCGCAAGGCCTGGGGCAGGCCCTGGCCGGGCAGGTGACGCACCGCGTAGCCGCCATCGGCCAGCGCCGTCAAAGCATCCGCCGCGCTGAGCGCGCCTTCGAACAGCACCAGCAGGAAATTGCCCTTGCCCGGTACTGGCCGGATGCCGTGGTTGCCGAGTGCAGCCATGGCATCACTGAAGCGGGCCAGTTCAGCGGCGTTGTGCGCGCGGCTGGCAGTAACGAAATCCTGATCGCCAAGCGCCGCCAGCGCGGCAGCCTGGCCGCCTTCGGTCAGGTTGAACGGCCCGCGAATGCGGTTGAGCGCATCGACCAGCGCGAGGGCACCAGTCGCCCAGCCGACCCGGACCCCGGCAAGCCCGTAGATCTTCGAAAATGTGCGGGTGACGAGCACGTTGTCATGCACGGCTGCCAGTTCCAGCCCGCCATCGTCTTCGTCCGGTGCGAGATATTCGGCATAGGCCTGGTCGACCACCAGCAGGACATCGGCTGGAAGGCCGGCGTGCAGGCGGGCGATCTCGCTGCGCGGCAGGAAGGTGCCAGTCGGATTGTTGGGGTTGGCGACGAACACCACCCGTGTCCTGCCGGTGACCGCGCCGAGCAGCGCATCGACGTCGGTGGCGAAATCCCGGTCGGGTGCTTCCACCGGGGTCGCGCCGCAGCGCCGCGCGGCGATATCATAAACCGAAAAGCTGAACCGGCTGAACAGCACCTCGTCATCCGGCCCGGCAAAGGCCTGGGCGGCCAGATTGAGCAGCTCGTCCGATCCCGTCCCGCACACGATCCGCGCCGGATCGACTTTGTGCACCGCCCCGATTGCATGGCGCAGCGCGCGCGAATCGGGATCGGGATAGGTCGCAGGCGTGCCCGCTTGCGCCAGGGCCGCGAGCGCCACCGGACTGGTGCCGAGCGGGTTCTCGTTCGCCGACAGCTTGACCAGCGGCTTGCCATCCGCACCGGTCGCCTTGCCCGGGACATAGGCATGGATTGCGGCGATCCAGGGTTTGATTTGGGGTGCTTGGGCCATGACGAGCGCGCGCATAGCCGCTCGCCGCGCCAAATCGAAGCAATTCCTGTTCTGCCCCACCCTTTGCCGGAGTTGACAGCGCCCGGTGCTGCGCCCAAGTCCGCCGCCGCCATGAACGCCGCCCTGCCGCACCGGACCTGCCGCCTGCCTGCGCCCCTGCCGCTCGACAGCGGGCAGGTGCTCGAAGGGGTGGAGATCGCCTACGAAACCTATGGCGAGCTCGCAGCTGACAAGGGCAATGCGATCCTCGTCTGCCACGCCCTGACCGGCGACCAGTACCTGGCCAGCCCGCACCCGATCACCGGCAAGCCGGGTTGGTGGGAACGGATGGTCGGCCCCGGCAAGCCGATCGATACGGACCGGTTCCACGTGGTCTGCGCCAATGTGATCGGCAGTTGCCTCGGCTCGACCGGGCCGGCCAGCCTCGCCCCGGATGGCGCGCCGTACGCGATGCGCTTCCCGGTCATCACCATTCGCGACATGGTGCGGGGCCTCGTCGGCCTGCTTGAGGAACTTGGCATTGCGCGGCTGCATACGGTGGTGGGCGGCTCGATGGGCGGGATGCAGGCGCTCAGCCTCGCCGCCAACTGGCCAGACCGTGCCGCGCGGGTGCTCGCCATTGCCACCACAGCGCGCCACTCGGCCCAGAACATCGCCTTTCATGAAGTGGGGCGCCAGGCCATCATGGCCGATCCTGCCTGGCAGGGCGGGGACTATTACGGCAAGGGCGCTTCGCCCGACGCCGGGTTGTCGGTGGCGCGGATGGCAGCGCACATCACCTACCTCTCCGAAGAGGGCCTGACCGAGAAGTTCGGCCGCCGCCTGCAGGACCGGGAGGCGAAATCGTTTGGCTTCGATGCCGATTTCCAGGTCGAAAGCTACCTGCGCTATCAGGGCAGCGGGTTTGTCCAGCGGTTCGATGCCAACTCCTACCTCTATATCACCCGGGCGATGGACTATTTCGACATTGCGGAAGAGCACGGCGGCCTGCTGGCAACGGCCTTCGCGGGCACAGGTGCGCGGTTCTGTGTGGTCAGCTTCGATTCGGATTGGCTCTACCCGACCGCGGAAAGCCGCCACGTGGTCCATGCGCTCAACGCGGCCGGGGCGCCGGTCAGCTTTGTCGAACTGTCCGCCCCGTTCGGGCATGACAGCTTCCTGCTCGACGTGCCTGCGCTCGACCGGGTGATTGCGGGCTTCCTCGATGGCTGAGGCGCTGCGTCCCGACCTTGCGGCCATTGCCGCGCGGGTGCCCCAGGGTGCCCGTGTGCTCGACGTTGGCTGCGGCGATGGTGCCTTGCTGGAGAGCCTCCGGCAGGAGCGCGGCGTCGATGCGCGGGGGATCGAGATCGACGGCGCGCTGGTGGAGCGGTGCGTGGCGCGCGGGCTCAGCGTGGTACAGGGCGACGCCGACCGCGACCTGACATTCTATCCCGACGGCGCCTTCGACGTCGCCATTCTCAGCCAGACGCTGCAGACCGCGGCCCGGCCCGATCACATGCTGGCCGAACTGCTCCGGGTCGGCCGCCGGGCCTTCGTCAGCTTCCCCAACTTCGCCTACTGGCGGATGCGCTGGTCGCTGCTCAGCCGCGGGCGGATGCCGGTGACCCGCCACCTGCCCGTCAGCTGGTATGCAACCGCCAACATCCACCACGTCACGGTGAAGGATTTCGAGGAACTGGCCGACGACCTCGGCATCGCCATCGAGAACCG
>NCJP01000059.1 GCA_002278985.1 Erythrobacter sp. 34-65-8 | reverse complement strand
GCTGCGCGGGGCGGCTGGCGGGGACGGGTTCGTCGAAGACAACCTGTGGACCGGCATCGGCCGAGCGCGTTCTGGTTGCGGGGCGGCGATTGTCGGCACGCCGGACCAGGTGCTGGCGAAGCTGCGCGCCTACCAGGCGGAAGGGATCGAGGCGTTCATCCTGTCCGGCTATCCGCATGCGACCGAGTGCGACCTGTTCGCGCGCCATGTCCTGCCGCATATCCAGCACGCGCCGCTCGATTTCGGGTAAGCGGCAAGGGCGCTTGCGTTGATGCGTGGGCGCTGGCAAGCGCCCCGGCATGAACGACAACCGCGTCCTGCCGCTCGAAGGCGTCCACAACTTCCGTGACTACGGCGGCTACCCGCTTGCCGGGGGCGGGAGGCTCAAGCGCGGTGTGCTGTGGCGCTCCGGCCAGCACGTGGATGCGACCGAAGCGGATCTGGCCGCACTTGACCGGCTGGCGCTGGCCCATGTGATCGATTTCCGCGGCGCCAGCGAGCGCAGCCATGCGCCTTGCCGCCGCCCGGAAGGGTTCGCGGCCGAGGTACATTTCTATGACGGCGAGACCGCCAATCTTGCTCCCCATCTGGAGGCTGCAAACGGTGTGCTCGATGAAGAGGGGGCGCACCGTGCGATGGAGCGGATCTACCGCAACCTGCCGGGTCGCGAGCCGGTGCTGTGGGTCATGCGGCGCTACTTCGCGGTGCTGGCCGGCAGCGAGGGGGCAAGCCTGGTCCATTGCCTCGCGGGCAAGGACCGCACCGGTATGTCCGTCGCCCTGCTGCATCATGCGCTGGGTGTCCACTGGGACGACGCGATCGAGGACTTTCTCCTCACCAACACCGCGGGCAATATTGACGCGCGAATTGCCGCCGGGAGCCATGCAATCCGCAGCAAGTATGGCCAGATCAGCGACGAGACCATCCGTGTGCTGATGGGAGTCGATGCGCGCTATCTCGAAGCCATGCGCGAAGCTGTGGAAGCCGCGCACGGCAGCCTCGACGCCTTCCTCGAAGACGTGCTTGGAGTGACCCCCGAGACCCGCGAGGCGCTGCGCTTGCGCCTCCTCGAAGCGTAACCACATTCCGCCTCACGCGAACACGGACCCGACCCATGGCAACCCACCACACCAAGATGCTCATCATCGGCTCCGGCCCGGCCGGCTACACCGCCGCTATCTATGGCGCGCGTGCCATGCTGGCACCGATCGTGGTTCAGGGCATCCAGCCGGGTGGGCAGCTGACCATCACCACCGATGTGGAGAACTACCCCGGTTTTGCCGATGTGATCCAGGGGCCGTGGCTGATGGAGCAGATGCAGAAGCAGGCCGAACACGTCGGCACCCGCACCATGTGGGACACGATCGTCTCGGTTGACCTGTCCGGCCCGCCGTTCCGCGCGATCGGCGACAGCGGTGACGAGTACATCGGCGAAACGCTGGTGATCGCCACCGGCGCCCAGGCCAAGTGGCTGGGCGTTCCGGGCGAGCAGGAGCTGGGCGGCAAGGGCGTGTCAGCCTGCGCCACCTGTGACGGGTTCTTCTACCGCGGCAAGAAGGTCGCGGTGATCGGCGGCGGCAACACCGCGGTCGAGGAAGCGCTCTACCTCACCAACCATTCCGACGATGTGACCCTGATCCACCGGCGCGACTCGCTGCGGTCGGAGCGGATCCTGCAGGACCGGTTGTTCGCCAATCCGAAGATCACAGTGCTGTGGAACAAGGCGGTGTCGAGCTTCGAGGGCAACCCTGCATCCGGCGGCCTTACCCACCTTGCTCTGCGCGACACGGCGACGGGCGAGGCGAGTGAACTGCATGTCGACGGGGCCTTCGTCGCCATCGGCCATGCGCCCGCGACCGAGCTGTTCAAGGGCAAGCTGCCGATGGATGCGAGCGGGTACCTGCTGGTCGAACCGGGCACGCCCAAGACGGCGGTACCGGGCGTGTTTGCCTGCGGCGATGTGATGGACCACACCTACCGGCAGGCCGTCACCGCGGCCGGCACCGGCTGCATGGCCGCGCTCGATGCCGAGCGGTTCCTGTCCGGCCTTGCCATTGACGTTCAGGGACATGCCCACGCTGCTGCCACAGCGTAGCAGAACAGCCTAGCCGAACACCGCCAGCGCCGCCTTGGCGATCAGCACCATCAGCACCAGGCTGGACAGGGCGAACAGCACGAACCGCACCAGCACCCGGTTAGCCGTTGCCTGCACCAGCGAGTGCGCCACCCGCAGGCCGACGTAGATCCACGCCAGCAGCGCGTTCTGCCCGTCGCCCGCGCCAACCAGAGCCAGCACCAGCGCGACGGCGTAGAACACCGTCGGCGCTTCGTGGAGGTGGTTGTAGTTGTCGGCCTTCCAGCTGACGTCCTCAGGCAGCTTTGCGCGCAGGCTGGCCCCATCGGAGCCGACCAGCTTGGTCCCGTCGATCCCGGCCTTGCTCATCGCGGGGATGCGGGTGGCGTACATCCACAGCCACATGACCATGGTCCATGCCGCCAGCGCGACGACGGGTTGCAGGATGGCAGACTGGATCATTGCGGAATGGCTCCCGGATCGGCGAACAGGGTAAGGGCGACCGCGCGATAGGCGAGGTAGACGAGCGCGAAAGTCGAGACCAGGAACAGCAGGAAGCGCACCGGCACCTTGTTAACCGTTGCCTGCCACACCGAATGGACGATCCGCATTCCGACGTAGATCCACGCCGCCAGCACGTCGCCCGCACCGGCGCCCATCAGCGCGATGATCACGACGGTGGGGTAGAAGATGGTCGGCTGCTCCATCAGGTGGCTGTAGTTGTGCGCCTTCCAGTTGATGGAGTCAGGGATCCGGCCCTCCAGATCCTGCCCCCGGCCGCCGGGCCGGTCACCCATGTCGGCCTTGATCGCCTTCATCGCCGGCAGGCGCGTGCCCGCCATCCAGAACAGCATGATCAGTGACCACGCGACGAGTATCGCCGCCGGTGCGAGCATTTGGGCTTGCACGGTTATCCCTCCCTTTGACCTCTGCGGCGGAACGTGGCGGGCGAACGGTCGATTGTCAAATGCAACTCATCCGGCGCTGATGGTGGCGGCATAGGCGGCGGGATCGACGTTGCCGCCGGTCAGCATGACCACCGTATCGCCATCAAGCGGCACTTTGCCGGCCAGCGCCGCCGCCAGCGCCGCCGCGCCGCCGGGTTCGACCACCAGGTGCAGGTGCCTGAAGGCAAACCGCTGCGCCGCGCGCACTTCCTCGTCGGTCACGGTCACGCCCGGTTCGGCCCGGCCCCGCAGCACAGCGAGGTTGACCGGCCTGGTTGCCGGGGGCTGGAGCGCATCGCAGATTGTCGCGGGCGGGTTGGGGCCGACATGGACCACCTCGCCGGCAGCCATCGCCCGGCCGACCATGTCCCACCCGTCCGGTTCGACCGGAACCACGGCACTGTCCGGGCAGGCGAGCGCCAGCCCCGCCGCCAGCCCGCCGCCGCCGCAGCAGGCGACGATCCGCGAGGGTGCATGCCCGAGCTGCGCCATGATCTCGATCCCGGCGCTGCCTTGCCCTTCGATCACCCACGGATCGGCGAAAGCATGGACCAGAGTCGCGCCGCTTTCCGCGACCAGCCGCGCGGCCACTTCGTCCCGGTCCTCGCCGCCGGGGCGGTCGTAGAGCACCACGTCCGCCCCCAGCGCGCGGGTCGCATCGAGCTTGGTGCGCGGCGCGTCGGTCGGCATGACGATGGTCGCCGCCATGCCCAGCCGCCGCGCCGCCCAGGCCACCCCTTGCGCGTGGTTGCCGCTGGAGACGCCGACCACGCCGCGCGTGCGCTCCTCGTCGCTCAGCGCGGACAGGCGATGCCACGCCCCCCTGATCTTGAATGCCCCGATCGGTTGCAGCACCTCGGCCTTGGCCCAGAGCTGCACGCCGCCGATCTCCAGCGGCAGCAGCGGGGTCGGTGGCAGGATGGCCGCGACCCGCTCCGCCGCCAGCAGCACACCCTCGCGTGTCGGCATCCGCTGCGCGCTCATCGGGTGCAGCTTTCGATGGGTTTGGGGGGAGACATGGACCACATGTTACACTGTCCTGGGGCAAAAAAGTCCGGGCCGCAGCAGCGCCGGTTCCGGTGTGCGGGGGAGGGGCGTTTCACGATCATGTCTCCGCTATGCCGCATTGCAGCCGGGTAGGAAACGCGGATCGTTTTACGCCCCTTCCGCATTCGACTAGAGAACTCGCCAGAATCAGTTTCGGAGAACTCCCCTCATGCCCTCAGCCAATTCCTCAGCCAAATCGACTGTTCTCGTGATCGGTGCCGGCGGCGTCAGCTCGGTCTGCGTCCACAAGATGGCCTTCAACCCGGATATCTTCGGCGATATCCACCTCGCCAGCCGCACCAAGTCCAAGTGCGACGCGATTGCCGCCAGCGTCAAGGAACGCTGCGGACGCGACATCGCGACCTACTCGATCGACGCCGAGGAAGTCCCGGCGATGGTCAACCTGATCCGCAAGGTCCAGCCTTCGCTCGTCGTCAATCTCGCGCTGCCCTATCAGGATCTGCCGATCATGGACGCCTGCCTGGAGGCTGGCGTGAGCTATCTCGACACCGCCAACTACGAACCCAAGGACGAGGCGAAGTTCGAATACTCGTGGCAGTGGGCCTACCATGATCGGTTCAAGGATGCGGGCCTGATGGCGCTGCTCGGCTCCGGCTTCGATCCGGGCGTCACCAGCGTGTTCACCATGTGGCTGAAGAAGCACAAGCTCAAGACCATCCGCACGCTCGATATTCTCGATTGCAACGGCGGCGATCACGGCCAGCATTTCGCCACCAACTTCAACCCGGAAATCAACATCCGCGAAGTGACCGCCCCGGCGCGGCACTGGGAAGGCGGGCAGTGGGTCGAAACCCCGGCGATGCAGGTCAAAGTGCCGTTCGATTTCGAGGCGGTCGGGCCGAAGAACATGTACCTGATGTACCACGAGGAGCTGGAGAGCCTGGCCAAGTTCGTGCCCGAAATGGAGCGCGCGCGGTTCTGGATGACTTTCGGCGATGCCTACATCACCCACCTCACCGTGCTGCAGAACGTCGGCATGACCAGCATCGAGCCGGTGAAATACCAGGGCAAGGACATCATCCCGCTCCAGTTCCTTGCCGCCGTGCTGCCCAAGCCGGAAACGCTGGGCGAGACGACCAAGGGCAACACCAACATCGGCTGCATCGCCACCGGCGAAGCGCTCGACGGTTCGGGCGAGAAGACGTTCTACATCAAGAACATCTGCAGCCACGAAGCGGCCTACGAGGAAACCGGCAACCAGGCTGTTTCGTACACGACCGGCGTGCCCGCGATGATCGGCAGCGCACTGGTGGTGCAAGGCGTGTGGAGCGGGAAGGGCGTGTTCAACATCGAACAGATGGACCCCGATCCGTTCATGGACATGCTTAACCAGCACGGCCTGCCGTGGACAGTCGAGGAGCTGGACGGGCCAGTCGAGTTTTAGATTTGGTTCGCGCAGAGGCCGCAGAGGAAAGGAGGGCGCAGAGGGGGGCGATGCGTAGCGATGAGATAAGCGGGATCGTCATTGAGGAGGCAATCGGTATTCATCGCGAGTTGGGACCGGGCTTGTTTGAAAGCGTATATGAGACGGTTCTCGCAGGCAGACTTGATGCACGTGGCCTCAAGGTTGCGCGGCAGGTACCGGTTCCGATCGTCTTTGATGGTCAGCTTTTCGAGGTTGCCTTCAAGGTGGATATTCTGGTCGAAGACAGCCTTATTCTTGAAATCAAGGCGGTTGAGACTCTCAGCAAGGCGCACGCCAAGCAGCTCATTACCTATTTGAGATTGTTGAAGCAGCCCCTCGGGCTGCTTCTGAACTTTTCAGGCGAAACCATGAAAGAAGGCATTCGGCGGATAGTCAACAACCACGGGGCGGCCTAGTCGCTCTCTGCGACCTCCTTTCCTCTGCGGCTTCTGCGTGAACCCCAAAAAGGCACAACACCCGATATGGAAACCAAAGCCGGCGATCCGGGGGCGTTTGCCCAGTTTGACCTCACCCGCGTAGACAGCCCCGCGTTTGTCGTCGACGCGGCTAAGTTGCGCGCCAATTGCCAGGTGCTGGCCGACATCCGCGATGCGGCGGACATCAAGGTGCTTGCCGCATTGAAGGCGTTTTCTATGTTCTCGGTCGCGCCGATCATCGGGGAATATCTCGACGGCGTGTGCACCAGCGGCCTATACGAAGCGCGCCTCGCGTCCGAGTTCTATGACGGCGAGATCGCCACCTACTGCGCCGCTTACAAGCCGGATGACCTCGCGGAAATCTGCCGCCTGTCGGACCACATCATCTTCAATTCGCCCGGCCAGCTGATCCGCATGGCGCCGATCCTCGATGCGGCGCGGGCGAGCGGGCAGACGTTCGACATTGGCCTGCGCATCAACCCCCAGGTGCCAACCGGCGAAGTACCGCGCTATGACCCGTCCAGCCCCGGCAGCCGGCTCGGCTTCCCGCTCGACCAGCTGACGCCCGAGGTGATGGAGCTGGTTGACGGGATCCACTTCCACAACCTGTGCGAGCAGGATTTCGAGCCGCTGCAGCAGACCTGGGACAAGGTGTTCGACGCGATCGAGCCGTGGTTCGGCCAGCTCAAGTGGATCAACATGGGCGGGGGGCACCATGTAACCCGCGCCGATTACCAGCGCGAGGAGCTGGTCGAGTTCCTGCGCGATGCCAAAGCCGACACCGGGGCGGAGATCTACCTCGAACCGGGCGAGGCGGTGGCGCTCGATGCCGGGATTCTGGTGGGCACGATCCTCGATAGCCACGACAACGGAATGCCGGTGGCGATCACCGACATTTCCGCCACCTGCCACATGCCCGACGTGATCGAGGCGCCCTATCGCCCGGCGATGCTGAACGAGGCGGGTGAGGGCGAGCCTGTTCGCCTCGGCGGCCCCTCGTGCCTGGCGGGCGATGTGATCGGCGATTACCGCCTGCCCGTGCCGTGCGAGCCGGGCGAGCGAATCGCCTTTCTTGACCAGGCCCATTATTCGATGGTGAAAACCAACACTTTCAACGGTGTGCCGCTGCCTTCGATCTGGCTGTGGGACAGCGAGACCGACCAGCTCGATTGTGTGAAATCATTCGGTTACGAGGCGTTTCGTGACCGCCTGAGCTAAGCCCCCGGCAAGGGGGGATTTTCACTTGCGGTTCACGCAGCGCGGCTTATATGCCCCACCTCGCTGCCCCATGGGGACTTCCAAACCGCAAGGCAGCTTCAACCTGTAGTCGTTCTGGCCGAAAGGCCTATTGGGGGTCCCTTGAGTTGCACCATTATCCTGACGCACGGTCTGTAGTTCGCGCCTTTTCGCCCGACGAACCGGTCATCCTCAATCGCCCGCAAGCTGCTGCGCGCGCTGCCCGCTTCTTTACCGAGAAGTTTCCGGGCAAGTCGCTCTATGCGGTGAAAGCCAATCCCTCGCCGGACCTGATCAAGGTCCTGTGGGACAATGGCATCACGCATTACGACGTCGCCTCCATTGCCGAAGTGCGGCTTGTCCGTGCTACGCTGCCTGGGGCCGAGCTGTGCTTCATGCACCCGGTCAAGACCGAGCGCGCGATCCGCGAGGCCTATTTCGAGCACGGCGTGCGCACCTTCAGCCTCGATACGGTCGAGGAGCTGGAGAAGATCGTCACTGCCTGCACCAGCGAGGCCGGTGAGCCGGCGCGCGACTTGCGGCTGTGCGTGCGGCTGCGCGTGTCGAGCGAGTATTCCGAGCTGAGCCTTGCGGCCAAGTTCGGCGTTGACCTCGCCGATGCTGCCCCGCTGCTGCAAGCGACCCGCCAGCACTGCGACTGGCTGGGCGTTTGCTTCCACGTCGGCAGCCAGGCGATGACTCCGTTCGCCTATGTCCAGGCGCTGGAGCGCGTCCGTGCGGCCGTGGCCGAAGCGGGCGTGGTGATCGACATGATCGACGTCGGCGGGGGCTTCCCCAGCGTCTATCCCGGCATGGAGCCGCCGCCGCTGGAGGATTACTTTGACGTGATCCACCGCCACTACGAGGCGCTGCCGATTGCCTACAACGCAGAGCTGTGGTGCGAGCCCGGCCGTGCGCTGTGCGCCGAGTATTCCTCGCTCGTGGTGCGCGTGGACAAGCGCCGGGGCGACGAACTCTACATCAACGACGGTGCCTACGGCGCGCTTTACGATGCTGCGCACGTCGAATGGCGCTTCCCGGTGGCGGCGCTGGAAGACGACCTGCGCGATGCGGACCGCGAGTT
>NCJP01000285.1 GCA_002278985.1 Erythrobacter sp. 34-65-8 | reverse complement strand
GCTGTCCGCTAAGCAGGTCGTCAAACATCCCCAGAGGAACCCCGGCCCAGACCGGCAGCAGACCGGGCCGAACCAGGCGCCAGCACAGCAGGATGACGAAGCCGGTCGGAGGAACCAGCGGCACGGCGCTGGCAACCGGAAGGATCTGGAGAAATGACCCGAGCAGCACCGATATCCATGGAACGGAACTGGCCAGAACAGGGGAGTGAGTGCGATTGATCCGGCTTCCGTAACGGTCCCGCCTGGCCTGCGGATTGAGCTTTTCGGTCATTCGGTGACTGCCTGCTCCACCGGGGTTTCGGCCACCCGGACCAGCTCCGTCTGCCAGAGCGGCATGACGGCGACATAATCCGTGGCTGCCGGATCACTGACCATCCGGGCCAGGGCACCGTCGCTGGTAATCTCGGTCGCCACTGCCACGGCCATGCCCGGGGCGAAGTAGCCGCCCGTTCCGCTGGTCACGAACAGATCGCCCTTGCGCACCGGGTTGATGCCAAGGTTGATCAGGCGGATCCGCAGGAAGCCGTCACCGCGCCCTTCCGCGAAGGCCACCACATCTTCGCGGGCGAGCCGTACAGGCAAGACGGACTGGGTATCGCTCAGCAGCAGGACCCGGGAACTGGACCGGCCCGTTTCCATCACCCGGCCGACCACGCCTCGGGCGCTCCGCACAGGCATCCCCGCGCGCACGCCCTGGCCTGTTCCGGCTGCGATATAGCCGAAGCGCCGGGCGCTGGAGGCGGTCGAACCAATGAATTGGGTGGTCGTGATTGCGGCACCCGTATCGGCCTGAGCGAGCCCCAGCAGGCGCTTGAGCCGCGCATTCTCCTGCTTGACGGAAGCGGCTTCTGCGAGCCGGATCCGGGCAAGCTCCATTTCCTTGCGCAAGGCGGCGTTCTGGCTGCCCGCACGCCAGAACCCTGCCAGGGTTTCCAGCACGGACTGGCTTTCGGTCCGGACTGCCGTTGTGGGCGCGGTCGCAGGCGCAACCATGGTTTGGGCCGCGCCGCGCGGCCCTGAAAAGGTGGACGGACGCCAGAGCGAAATTGCCAGCAGCAAAGCGCCGAGCAGCACGCCGAGCGCCGCCAGCACATAGCCGGTGAACAAGCCGTATTGCGCCCTGCGGGAAGTGCTGGAGCGCCGTTTGTCGGGCGGCGCCATCGCCTTACCCGGACTTAAGCGGTCATCAGGACGCCGCGATAGATCGGATCTTCCATCGCTCGCCCAGTACCGATTGCCACGCAGGACAGGGGATCTTCCGCTACCGAGACCGGCAGGCCGGTTTCCTCGCGAAGGTGGACATCGAGGCCCTTGATCAGGGCCCCGCCGCCGGTCAGCACGATGCCCTGGTCGACAATGTCGGCGGCCAGTTCGGGCGCGGTGTTTTCCAGCGCGATCCGCACGCCTTCGACGATGGCGCCAATCGGTTCTGCCAGCGCTTCGGCAATGTGGCCCTGGTTGATCGTGATTTCCTTGGGCACGCCGTTGACCAGGTCACGCCCCTTGATGGTGATGATCTCGCCAATCCCGTCTTCGGGGGCCATGGCGACGCCGTAATCGCGCTTGATGCGCTCAGCGGTCGATTCACCGATCAGCAGGTTGTGGTGGCGACGGACGTAGGAGACGATCGATTCGTCCATCTTGTCCCCGCCCGTGCGGACCGAAGTGGCATAGGCCAGACCGCGCAGCGACAGCACTGCCACTTCGGTGGTGCCGCCGCCGATATCGACCACCATGCTGCCGACCGGCTCGGTCACCGGCATGTCAGCCCCGATTGCAGCGGCCATCGGCTCGAGGATCAGGTAGACCTGGCTGGCACCGGCGTTGGAAGCAGCATCGCGGATCGCGCGGCGTTCAACCGAGGTCGAGCCGCTGGGGACGCAGATGGTGATTTCGGGGGGGCGGAACATGCTGGTCTTGCGG